>JAPWUZ010000071.1 GCA_028275265.1 Armatimonadota bacterium
AAACGATTGACCTCGCGGAGTTTGACCGCAAGTCACTGGAAGAGCTACACGCCATCGCGCGCGAAAGGGGCTTGGAAGTTGAAGACAACATTCGCAAACAGGACCTGATCCAGCGCATCCTGCAGGCGCATACCGATTCGAACGGACAAATCGTTGCAGAGGGTGTGCTGGAAATCCTGCCCGACGGATGGGGGTTCCTTCGGCGAGACATCAACTTTGCCGCCGACGGCAGCGGTGATATCTACGTCTCGCAAACCCAGATTAAGCGATTCGGGCTGAAGACAGGCGATACCGTCACTGGCGTGGTACGCCCACCCAAAGAGAACGAGAAATATTACGGCTTGCTGAGGGTGGAGCTGGTCAACGGTATGGACCCTGAGTACGCCCGTCACCGCACGCACTTTGATGACCTGACCCCCATCTACCCGGTGGAGCGCATCCGGATGGAAACCGACAGCAAAAACATCTCTGCCCGGCTGATCGACCTGATAGCGCCCATCGGTAAGGGGCAACGTGGACTGATTGTGTCGCCGCCCAAGGCTGGCAAGACCACTTTGCTGAAAACCATCGCCAACAGTATCACCACCAACCATCCCGAAATCGTGCTGCTGGTGCTTCTGGTGGACGAGCGTCCCGAAGAGGTGACCGACATCCGTCGCTCGGTCAGGGGACGTGTGGTCAGCTCCACTTTCGACGAAATGCCCGAAAACCACATGCGCGTGGCGGACATGGTGCTGGAGATGGCAAAGCGGCTGGTAGAGGCAAGACGCGACGTCGTGATTCTGCTGGATAGCCTCACCCGCCTGTCGCGAGCCTCCAACCTCACCGTCAACCCCAGTGGGCGCACACTGTCCGGTGGACTGGACCCCTCCGCCCTGTATCGCCCGAAGCGGTTCTTCGGGGCGGCGCGCAATATCGAAGAGGGCGGTAGTCTCACCGTATTGGCAACCGCCCTGGTGGACACCGGCAGCCGCATGGACGACGTTATCTTTGAAGAGTTCAAGGGAACGGGTAACATGGAACTGGTGCTGGATCGCGGTTTGGCGGAGCGACGCATCTTCCCCGCCATCGACATCAATCGCTCCGGCACACGTCATGAGGAACTGCTGTTCAGCGAAGAGGAGCTGCGTCGCGTGTGGAAGCTGCGACGAATGCTCGCGTCGATGGAACCCATGCAGGCGATAGAACAGCTCATCGGTCTGCTTGCTCATACCAACTCGAACGAGGAGTTCCTGCGGGTGGTGGAGAATATCAAAGAGACAGACTGATGGACACGCGGATAGCTGAGGGGGGATTCACATGAGCGAACGTTTCCGCGACATGTTCGACGACTGGCAGGACGACGAGGGTCCGCCGGATGAATTCGACGAGGTAGACCGCATCGAGCCACGCCGCCTGGATGAAAAAGAGGTGCGGGTAGTGGGTGTGTACGAGCATCAGGAGTCGGGCATACCCCCTCAATTCTTTGTCCTGTTGCAAGACAACCGCGGGCGCCGCGTGCCGATATGGATTGGCAAATACGAGGCTCTGTCCATCTCCATGGCGCTGGAAGGCGACGTGCCCGACCGCCCCATGACGCACGACCTGCTCAAGAACGTCATCGAACGCATGGGCGGCACGGTGGAGCGCATCATCGTGGACGACCTGTGGCAGAGCACCTTCTACGCTAAAATCACCATCGTGCGCAACGGGGAGAGCATCGAGATCGATTCGCGCCCCAGCGACGCCATCGCGCTCGCTCTGCGCACCCGCTCGCCGATCTACGTTGCGGAACCGGTTTTCGAATCGATAGCGGATGCGATGTAGACGAAGGGGTCAGAACGCCTTCCGGCTATCCAGTAGAATGGTCACCGGACCGTCGTTGACGAGGGAAACCTGCATATGCGCCCCGAAGACGCCTGTCTGCACAGGCAAGCCCGCCTCCCGCAGTATCTCCGCCACCCGCCGATACAGCCTGTCTGCCATCTCCGGCGGTGCGGCGTCGGTGAAGCTGGGACGGCGCCCTTTACGGCAATCCGCATATAGCGTGAACTGCGACACGACAAGCACCTCGCCCCCGATGTCCGTGATGCCCAGATTGATTTTGCCTGCCTCATCCTCAAAAAGGCGCAGGGAAGCGATTTTGTCGGCGATGTAGCGAGCATCGGCTTCATCGTCCGTGTGTGTCACGCCCAACAACACCAAATAGCCCCTGCCGATAGACGCCACCCGCTCGCCGTCCACGCTGACCTCAGCGCGGGAGACCCTTTGCAATACCGCCCGCATCAGGCTGCCTCCCCTAAACTGCCCGTGCGGCGGATGTCTAGAACGTCGCTGATGCGACGCACTCTGTCCATCAGGCTGTGCAGATGAGACACGCTGCGCACCTCCACCGTCATGTCGATGTGCGCCGTCCCGTCCGGACGCGAGATAGTGCGGATAGCAGTGATATTGGTGCGCGATTCGCCAAAGACAGTGGAGATATCGGAGAGCAGTCCGGTGCGGTCTGCCGCCTCAATGTGCAGAGAAACCGCATAACATGCTCCCTGTTTCTCCTCCCAGCGCACCGCCACCAGCCGTTCCGGCTCCTTGAGCAGGTAGTTCTGAACGTTGATGCAGGAACGACGGTGCAGGGTGATACCCCTGCCGCGGGAGGTATAACCGATGATATCGTCCCCGGGCAGCGGCGAACAGCATTTGGCACGCCGTATCATCACGTTGTCAATACCGTCCACCGACAGGCGTGCTTCGCTCTCCATGACCTTGCCGGTGGCCAACAACGACGGCTGCAACGGCATCCGGGGGAGGAGACGGTTCAATACCGCCTGCGCCGAGTAGCGACCGTCCCCAACAGCCGCATACACCTCCTCCGCGTTTGGCAGGTTCAACTGCCTCGCTACCTCTTCCAGCGCTTCAGCGTGCAGGACGACTTTGGGCTCCGCGCCCAGTCGCTCTGCTTCACGCTCCAGCAACTCTTTGCCGCGTGCTACGTTCTCGGCGTGCGCCTGTCGTCGGAAGTACTGCTTGATTTTGCTTCGCGCGTGTGGGGTTTTGACAAAGTTCAACCAGTCGCGGCTGGGACGGGCGTTTGGGCGAGTGATAATCTCCACGATGTCGCCGTTTTTCAACCGGTAGTTCAGCGGGACAATGCGTCCATTCACCTTCGCACCCACACAGGTGTTTCCGACATCGGTATGCACCCGATACGCAAAGTCCACCGGCGTCGAACCCGCCACAAGGTCGATGACATCTCCTTTTGGAGTGAACGCAAACACCTGGTCGTTGAATAGCGATTCGACCACCGAACGCAAAAACTCCGCAGAGTCCTTGCCGTCCGCCTGCCACTCAAAGAGCTGCTGTCTGAGCATCCTCATACGCTGTTCAAATCGGTCCTGCGGGGTTGCGCCTTCCTTGTACTGCCAGTGTGCGGCGATGCCAAAGTCGGCAGTACGATGCATCTCCCAGGTGCGTATCTGCACCTCCAGCGGTTGCTGGCGCGGACCAATAACCTTCGTATGCAGGGATTGATACATGTTGGGCTTGGGTTTGGCAATGTAGTCATCGAACCGCCCCGGAATAGGTAGCCAGAGGTCATGCACTACCCCCAGGGCGTGGTAGCAATCGGGTACGGTATCCACGATGACCCGTATTGCCAGCAGGTCGTAAATCTGGTCGATGTCGATCTCCTCCTTCAGCATCTTCTGGTAGATGCTGTAGAGATGCTTCGCTCTGCCGTGTACCTCCGCGCGTATCTTTTCCTTCTCCAGTCGCTCCTTGAGCATGCGGATGGCTTCATTGATGTCTTCCTCTCTCTCTTTGCGCGTGCGTTGCACCCGTGCGGCGAGTTCAGCGTACTTTTCCGGCTCAAGATACTTGAAAGCGAGGTCTTCAAGCTGCCACTTTATCTGCCAGATACCCAGTCGGTGCGCCATCGGCGCGAGGATTTGCAACGTCTCGTTGGAGATTTTTATCTGTCGTTCGCGGGGGAGGGCATCGAGGGTGCGCATGTTGTGCAGGCGGTCGGCGAGCTTGATAATCATTACCCGCAGGTCGCGCGACATCGCAATGAAGATTTTACGCAGGTTCGCAGCGGTATGCACAATCTCCCGCTTGCGCTTGCGCTTCTCCTGGTCGGAGGTTTCTTCCAGCTCCCGCTCCACGTCCAGATAGCTGGTCAACTTGGTCACACCATCTACCAGCAGAGCTATCTCTTCACCGAACACTTCGCGGATGTTATCCAGCGTAATCAGCGACCTGCCGTTCTCATCGGTGCTGTCTTCCACCACGTCGTGCATTAAGCCTGCGGAAATGGTCGCCACGTCCATTTCCAGTTCGGCGAGGATACCCGCTACCGCCAGCGGGTGGGTGATATAGGGCTCCCCGGAACGCCGTGTCTGCCCACGATGCCCGAACTCTGCCACTCGGTAGGCGCGCACAATGTTGCTGGTATCCGCCTGAGGAAGATACTCGCGCACTCTGTCCAAAAGCACGAGAAGTTCCTCTGGCAGCTCGACGCTGCTATCATGGATGATATGTTCAATCTCCGACTGGGTCATTGCGGGTCTCGTGGGGAACTGACTTTGATTTATTCCATTATACCCGAGCTGTGCCGTATATCGTGCACAAGCCACTGGATTTCGCGCCGCCCGTTGTACTCGTTCCACTGCGGCGTATACACTATATCGACTTCGTCCCCCACCTCGAAGCGGTCATCATAATCACCCATGCCAAACGCGATGCAACCCGTGGGAGGCATCGCCTCGCCCCGCACGGTGAGCTTCCAGTGAGAACCATCGGTTCCCACCCGCCGTTTTTCTAGAATCGTCAACCCACGGCTCAGGAAAACCGGCTCGGGGTTGCCGTGCCCAAATGGCTCCATCTGAGCGATTTCGTCTAACAGTCCCGGCGTTACCTCCGCCGGCTCGATGTCGGCGTCAATATCCAATCGCGGCAGCAGGTCCTCGGGGGACATCCAGGCATGCGCAAGCTTATTCAGGTGCTGGCGCAACTCCTCGATATGTTCCGCCCGAATGGAGAAACCGGCTGCCAGCGTATGCCCCCCGCACTCGATGAACAGCTCGCGCCGCGCCTCTATCGCCCGAAAGATATCGTAGGGACGGATACTGCGCGCGGAGCCGCGCCCTACCCCGCATTCTGGGTCCAACGAAATCATCACCGTCGGACGGTGGTACTGTTCCAGCACCTTGCTCGCCACGATGCCGATAACGCCCTTGTCCCACTCTTCTCCAGCAAGCACCAGCACCCACTCGCGAGCGATGTCGCGACGTCCTGCCTGTTCCAGTGCTTGTTCCAGAATGCGCTGCTGTTCATTGCGCCTGCGTCGGTTGTGCTCTTCCAGCTCCTGTGCCAGCTGGTAAGCTCGCTGGGGGTCGTCCGTCGTCAACAGCTCCAGCGCGATTGCCGCGTCGTCTAGCCGTCCCACCGCGTTGATGCGCGGCGCCAGTGCAAACTGTACCTGTCGCATGGTCACTGGCTTATCCACAGGCACTCGCGCCACCGACAGCAATGCCTGCACACCCGGTCGCTTCGAGCGCGGGATGAACGGCAAACCGTACCAGGCAAACACCCTGTTCTCTTCCATCAGGGGCATGACGTCCGCAATAGTGCCCAGCGTGGCAAGGTCCAGGAAGTACTGACGATAATTCTGAGGTGAAAGCCCCTTCGCGCGCACCAGCGCCTCGCCCAGACGATAGCTCACCCCCACCCCACTGAGATTCGGGAAGGGGTAGCGCGAATGGGGAAGATGAGGGTTCACGACCGCCAGCGCACGGGGAACCTCCTCCCCCGGTTCGTGGTGGTCGGTGATGATGACGTCGATGCCCACTTCGCGGGCACGCTCCACTACCTCGTGCGCCTGAATACCGCAGTCGCAGGTCAGAATCAGATTCACACCCTGCCGGTGCGCCTCGTCCACCACCGGCACGCGGATGTCGTAGCCATCGCGCTTGCGGTGAGGTACCCTTGCCTGCACGCGGGCACGCAGTTTGCTGAGGGTGTGAAACCAGAGCGCGGCACTGGTGACGCCATCCACATCATAGTCGCCGTACACCAGAATTCGCTCTTTACGCTCTATTGCCTGAAGGATGCGGTCGACAGCAACCTGTGCATCGGGCAGCAGGAAGGCATCTGGCAGGTCATCCCAGTCCGGATTCAAGAACCTCTCTGCCTGCTCGGGTTCGGTGATACCCCGATTGACCAGCAAGCGAGCCAGTATTTCGCTGACCCCCAACTCTCGCTGGAGTCGCGCGATGCTCTGCGTATCCCCCGACTGGACAATCCAACGTGTTCGCCCTATCTGGTTCCTCACTGC
The DNA here is from genome assembly GCA_028275265.1 of Armatimonadota bacterium. Taxonomy (GTDB): domain Bacteria; phylum Armatimonadota; class HRBIN16; order HRBIN16; family HRBIN16; genus HRBIN16. Next base: position 6,311 of record JAPWUZ010000071.1, read on the forward strand.
CCGCAACTACTCCTCATACCGAATACAAACACAAGGAGCGGGCAGAATCTGCCCGCTCCCGATAAACCTACGCCCGGCGACGGCGCTTGGGGCGCGGCTTGTTACCGGTCACGGTGCTCACCTCCGCCTCAGGAGCACCGTCCCGCTTTACCACCGTCTCCGAAGGCTGAGAAACGGCTATGCGCGGCTCCGTTGGTCTCGCCCCACGCCGTGCCGCAATCTCCTCCCACCAGACCACTATCGGGCTGGCATTGAAGATGGAGGAGTAAGTACCGGTGATAACGCCCACCAGCAGCGCAATGGTGAACAAGCGCACCACCGGGCTTCCCAGTACCAGCAACGCCACCAGAGTCAAAATCACCGTCAACGAGGTATTAACCGAGCGGGCGAAGGTCTGCAGGATGCTCTTGTTGGCGATGTCATGGAAAGTCTCGCCGCGCGTGCGGTTACGCAGGTTCTCCCGGATACGGTCAAACACCACAATGGTGTCGTGCACCGAGAAACCGATAAGCGTCAGCATCGCGGTCACGAAGAGCGCATCCACCTCCCAGCCCCGCAGCTTGCCCATGATGGCAAACGTGCCTACCAGCACCAGCACGTCGTGGATTAGCGCAATGACCGCTGCCACGCCGAACTTAAAGCCCTCCCGAATGCCTCCTATCGCGAAGCGCACCGCTAGATACAGCAGGATGAGCGCTTCCGACAGGACAATAGCGATTACCGCCTTGCGGGTCTGCTCCTTACTGACGATGCCGCTAACCTGGGTAAAGCTCTGCTCCTGCGGCGTACCGAGGCTGGACAGGGCACGCTTGATCGCCTCTTTCTCATCGGGGGTGATTTCGCGCGTGCGCACGAACACCAGGTTGCCCTCGCCGACCACCACTTTCGCATCGCGGAAGCCATTGCGCGCCAGCACCGTTTGTACCTGTTGTGCGGTAACCAGCTTTTCGAACCGCAGCTGCAGTTCGGAACCGCCCGCAAAATCCACGCCCAGCTTCAACCCACCGACAGCCCAGGCGATGATGCCAATCGCAATGAACGCGCCGCTCAGCCCAAACCACAGGTTCTTCTTGCCCACGATGTCATAATGCACCTGCCACTGCCTGCCCAGACCGAACAGGCGCGGATTGTTGCCAATACCCAGGCTGACCAGCGTCCACAGCATGGTGCGGGTGACAGTGATGGCAGTAAACATGCTGATAGCCACACCAATCATCAGCATCAGCGCAAAGCCCTTCACCGCGCCCGTGCCCAGCGCAAACAGAATGATGCTGGTGATAATGGTACACACGTTCGAGTCGAAGATGGCGGTGAACGCGCGCTTAAAACCGTCATCGATGGCGGCTTTCAGAGTCTTGCCGGCGCGCAGTTCCTCTTTCATACGCTCGAAGATGAGGATGTTGGCGTCGACCGCCATGCCGATAGAGAGGATAAATCCCGCGATGCCCGGCACGGTAAAGACGACCCCCAGCGCCTTGTAGGCCGCCAGCGAATACAGCGTGTACAATCCCAGCGCAATGGATGCCAGCACACCGGGCAGCAGGTAGTAGCCCACCATGAACAGCAGAACCAACCCCAGACCGACCACACCTGCCCACAGACTCTGGCGCACCGACTCCTTACCCAGAGTCGCGCCCACTTTGGCTATCTGGATAATCTCCAGTGGCACAGGCAAAGCACCGGAGTTCAGCAGGGTCGCGAGTTCTGCCGCTTCCGCTGCGCTGAATCCGCCCTCGATAACACCCTTTCCGCCCAGTATGGCTTCGTTAATGCGTGGTGCGGAGATAATGCGGTTATCCAGCACGATGGCTAAGATTTCGCCCACATGTTTGCGGGTGAAATCGCCAAAGCGACGCGCCCCCTCCGCGTTGAATTCGAAAGCCACCTGCGGTCGACCTACTTGGTCATACACCAGTCTACAGTTCGGCTTAAGGTCCGCACCGGTGACAACGGGGTTCTGCTCGCCCATCTCCGCAGCGCGCGCCTTCTGGTCCTGCAGAAACTCGGTAATGTCCACCTCTTTCTGCTGTACCGTGTCGTAAACCACGTTGATTTCCCGACCGGCTTCTTCCCTCCGCTCGATGCGATAACGCGCCATCGGGTTGCGCTCGTTTTGCACTGACGGTAGATACCAGAACTCCAGCTGGGCGGTGGTCTGAATCAGGCGCAACGCTTCTTGCTCATTGACCACTCCCGGCAGCTCCACCAGAATACGGTCCTGCCCCTGACGCGCCACCACCGATTCCGTCACGCCAAGCCGGTTGACGCGCCGCTCGACGATGTCCACCACGGAGTTCATGTTCTCGGGGCGCCACTCGCGTTGTTTGTCGGGAGGAAGCTTCTCTACCTGCGCGCGCAATACCACACGCACGCCACCTTTAAGGTCAAGTCCCAATTTGAAAGGCTCTTTTCCTCTGCCTGTTGTGAGCGGTTGAACGATAACCACCCACGCCGACACCAGCGTCACCAGAACTATCACAATCCACCAGCGGGTATTCGTATCCAAAGCGGAAAACCTCCAGACCTGTTCAGAATACAAACGAACCTACCGGAATTATACAAAATCGCGGGGAGAGCGTCAAGCATCTCCCCCTACGGGCTACCACTGCTCGTAATGCACCCGCGAGGCATCGTACTGCGTACGAGGTGGCTTCTCTTCCGCGGGATGCCCGATGGCAACCAGGCACAGCGGTGTGATGTTTTCGGGCAACCTCAGCACCTCGCGCACCTTCTGCTCGCGCTCGGGCTTGGGATGAACTCCAATCCACACCGCTCCCAATCCCAGCGCGGTCGCTGCCAGCAAGATGTTTTCGGTGGCGGCACTGGTGTCCTGTACCCAGTACTCCGATACATCCGGCTCGCCGCAGACTGCGATTCCCAGCGTTGCCTCACCGAGCATTTGCGCATACGGATGCACCTGTGCCAGCTGTCGCAAACGCTCACGCTCGCGCACTACGACGAAATGCCATGGTTTGGCATTGCGCGCAGAGGGTGCCGCCATCGCCGCCTCCAGCAGCGCGTACACCTCCGCCTCACCAACCGGCTCCGATGTATACAGACGAATGCTCCTGCGGGCAAAGATAAACGACAGGCGTGTATCCATCCAGGCAGCACCTCCTCCATCAAAAACAATCAGCGATTGACGATTCGGGATGCACGCAGCCTGTTCCTGTCTTTGCAGTAACCCCATTGCCCCTCATCGGCGCATGGTGTCGGGTTGCTGCCAGACATGCGCTGCCCCCACGCATCGTAAGCAAGGCGTGCGACCACCAGTCCGTCATCGTGCATCAGGTGCGCGGCATTGCCCTGCGGGTCAGATACGTTTTCCTGCTGAGTGACCTGTGAGCCGAACCCGTCCACTGAGCCCAGCGCGATCTTACCGCTATTCTATGCCACCGTGATGACCTGCATTCCAACAAACTCGCTGGGTGCCTCTATCTCGCCATCCTCTTGAAGCATCTGCAGCACTTCCTGCAGGTTCCGGTGCAGTTCGTCGAGGCTTTCTCCCTGACTGTGCGCTCCCGGCACACCGGGCACCCAACCGACGTAGAGACCCGTGTCGGGACACCGTTCCACAATAGCAACGAAACGACGCATGACCCATCTCCTCCTTGCGCGGCAAGCCACATACAACCTGATTATACTCTGTTCGGCGACAGGTGTTCCACACTCACTACTTGACCTACCGCGTGAACCACACACCTGCCGTTTGCCTCTGTACCAGTAACACCTTACTCCTATTTGGTGCCAGCGCCATTGCCGCCAATCACGAACCAATGACTATGTGGAGCATCTTTGCCCACATGAGCTGTAGAGCAAAAGCAAACGCCGTCCAAGCCACAGACAACTAAGATAACGGGACTCATCGTCGTTAGAGCAACAAAGAAGTGTCCGAGTGGGTCTACCCGTACCACCATCACATTGCCCACAGT
>JAPWUZ010000073.1 GCA_028275265.1 Armatimonadota bacterium
GCCGGTGCGTGCCGTCGCAGAAGGGAAACTTGCTGGACTTGAAGCACCGACATAATGCTACACGCTCGCCGGGTTCGAGTTCAACGGTGGTTCGCAGTCGTCCTTCCACTTCTTCTGTAGTATGCTTTGCCATCCGCCTTTCCTCCTGCACAGGATTTTCTACTTTTCTTCTGTGTTGTGGTAACGCTTACCTTCTGCACAGTGGTGCTCCCGGTGGTTGCGTAAAGGAGTACGGATGTGATATACTTATAAACAGTTGAAGGGTATGATGAGCAGGTAGGGCGGCATAAGGGGGTAGCAATCATCTCGAAAGAGAGTGGGCAGGCTCGCCCACTCTTTTTCTTACCCTGACGGAAGATAATTGGATAGAGGGCAGCCATGAACAGCGAGTTCATTGAAATACTGCGTGCGCTCGAGCGGGAGCGGGACATTCCGCTGGCGGTGCTATGGGAGGCGCTGGAAACCGCTTTGACCAACGCCTACAAGAAGCATTGCGGAGCGGTCGGCGATGTGCGACTACGCCTCGATTCCAGCAAGGCGGGGGTGCGATTGTTCTGTGAGCGCACAGTGGTGGAAGAGGTCGAAAATCCGCATACCCAGATTTCTCTGGAAGAGGCAAGGAAGTTCAAACCGGAGGCGGAGATAGGGGACACCGTGTCCGTACCGGTGGACCTTGACGACTTTGGGCGCATCGCTGCGCAGACCGCCAAGCAGGTGATTGTGCAGCGCATCCGCGAGGCGGAGCGGGAACAAATCTATCAGGAGTTCCAGGAGCGTGTCGGCGAGATACTTTCCGGCTTTGTACAGCGCAGAGAGGGTCCCAACGTCATCATCGATCTGGACAGGGTCGAGGCTATCCTGCCTCCAGAGGAGCAGGTTCCCAACGAGCCGTACCGTCCACATGACCGCCTGCGCGTGTACCTGCTGCGTGTGGAGCGCACCACCAAGGCGCCGCGAATCATCGTCTCGCGCAGTCATCCCAGCCTGATTCGTCGCCTGTTTGAGCTGGAGGTGCCCGAGGTGCGCGAGGGAAGCGTGGTGATTAAAGCGGTAGCGCGAGAGCCGGGCGCACGTTCCAAAATCGCCGTGTGGGCGAAGGAGCCGAACATCGACCCGGTAGGCAGTTGCGTGGGGCTTCGTGGAACGCGGGTGCAGGCGGTGGTGAATGAGCTGTACGACGAGAAGATAGACATTATCCGCTGGTATCCCGACCCGGCACAGTTTATTGCGGAGGCGTTGAGTCCCGCAAAGGTTTCGAAGGTGCAACTGAACGAGAGCGAAAAAAGCGCACTGGTCATCGTGCCTGACGACCAGCTCTCGCTGGCTATCGGCAAAGCGGGGCAAAACGTGCGGTTGGCAGCGCGATTGACCGGCTGGAAAATAGACATTCGAAGCGAATCTCAGATGGCTCAGGACGCACCGGCGACAGGTAAAGAGGAAAAGGAAAGCGCGTCTTGAGAGCAAAAACAGTTCTGGAGTCCGCGATGCCTGCACGCAAACATACACCGATACGGACGTGCGTGGCGTGTCGAACCGCCGCACCAAAGAGGGGTTTGATGCGCGTCGTGCGCACCCCAGAAGGCACGGTGGAAGTGGACCCAACCGGCAAGAAGGCGGGACGTGGGGCGTACGTCTGCCGGAGCGTATCCTGCGTGCAGAAAGCCTTGAAAGCGAACAAGCTGGAGCGTTCGCTCAAAGCGTCCCTGCCAGCGGACACGGCACAGGAGCTGCTGCGGCTGGCTGCGCAGGCGGAGGAAGAGGAGGTGACTCGCTCGTGAACCGGATTCGCGTTGGCGATTTAGCGAAAGACCTGCAGATGAGCGTTGCGGAACTGCTCAGCACGCTCACCGACTTGGGCGTGGAGGCAAAGAACGCCGACAGCTTGATCGACATCTCCACAGCGCAAGCGGTGCGCGCTGTGCTGGACAAAGGGCACCCGGAAGTCGAGTTGCCCCCCACCATGACCGTGCGCGAACTGGCTCAGGCGCTGGGGGTGCAGTCCACACAGGTACAGCAAAAACTGATGAAGGTCGGGGTGCTGGCGGGGCTGAATCAGCAGCTCTCCGCCGACCAGATCGAGCGAGTCGCCTATGAACTGGGCTACAGCGTCCGCTGGACAGAGGCAAAAGAGCCGGAAGTACCCGAAAGCGCACGCCCTCGTACCGCCTCAGCAGGTGGTCCGCAACCCCGCCCGCCGGTAGTGACCATTTTGGGGCACGTCGACCACGGAAAAACCACCCTGCTGGACGCCATCCGGCGCACCAACGTCGCGGAAGGCGAATACGGTGGCATCACCCAGCACATCGGCGCGTATCAGGTGGAGGTGGAACACGCCGGCGAGAAGGCGAAAATCACTTTTCTGGATACTCCCGGGCATGAAGCCTTTACCGCCATGCGTGCGCGAGGCGCACAGGTCACCGACATTGCGGTGCTGGTGGTTGCCGCCGACGATGGTGTGATGCCCCAGACCATAGAGGCACTGAACCACGCCAAAGCGGCGAACGTTCCCATTATCGTGGCCATCAACAAGATAGACAAACCCGAAGCCAATCCCGACCGCGTCAAGCAACAGCTGGCGGAGCTGGGCGTGGTTCCGGAAGAGTGGGGTGGTGATACCATCTTCGTGCCTGTGTCCGCGAAGCAGCGCATCGGGCTGAGCGACCTGCTGGAAGCCATCCTCCTGGTTGCCGAGGTGCAGGAGCTGAAAGCCGACCCGAACGCTCCCGCCGAGGGGGTGGTCATCGAATCCAAACTGGATAAGGGTAGAGGCCCCGTTGCCACCATTATCGTTCAGCAGGGAACGTTCAAGCAGGGCGACGCGGTGGTGGCGGGTGAGGCGTATGGAAAGATTAAGGCGTTGATCGATGACCGGGGCAACCGTGTGCCCAAAGCCACGCCCGCCATGCCGGTGGAGGTCATCGGCTTGTCCTCGGTTCCAAACGCAGGCGAGAAGATGGAAGTGGTGAAGGATGAACGCACCGCCCGACAGATTGCGATGGAGCGCGAACAACGCCACCGTCAGGAGAAGCTGGCCAGTCAGCGCGCTCGTGTCACCATGAAAGACCTCAGCAGGCTGATTAAGGAAGGCGAAATCAAGGAGCTGCTGGTGGTGCTGAAGGCGGATGTGCACGGTTCGGTGGAGGCGGTGCGCACATCGCTGGAGCGGCTGGAACATCCGGAGGTACGCCTGCGGGTGCTGCACGCGGCGGTGGGTAACATCACCGAGTCCGACATCATGCTGGCGTCGGCATCCAACGCGCTGGTTATCGGTTTCAACGTGCGCGTGGAGCCCGAGGCGCAACGGGTGGCGGAGCAGGAGCGCGTGGAAGTGCGTACCTACCGCATCATCTACGAACTGGTCGAAGACATCAAGGCGGCGATGCTGGGCATGTTGCAGCCGGTGATCGAAGAGTTCCCGCTGGGCAAAGCGGAGGTGCGCGCGGTATTCAACCTGCCACGCGGCACGGTCGCCGGGTGCTATGTCACCGAGGGCAAGATTGTGCGCAACACCGAGGCGCGCGTGTGGCGCAAGAAAGACCTGCTGCACACCGGAAAAATCGTCTCCCTGCGCCACCTAAAAGACGATGTGCGTGAGATCGCTCAGGGTTACGAGTGCGGTATCATGGTGGATGGCTTCTCGGACTTTGCGGAAGGCGACCTGATCGAGTGCTTTGAGAAACGGGAAGTGTCTCGCGCCGGCCATACCATTACCCAGCGAAGTGCAACGGCGGTCTCGTAGCGGATAGAGACGCCTGACCGATACTCGTGCAGCACGGCTCGCACCGTTCGACTCGGCGGGAGCTTTGCCATCCAGAAGACCGAAACCGGACAGGTATACAGGTGCCATGATGGTCGTGGGCGTGTTGACGGTGGAACTGCACCTTTACGAAGCGACCTCTCTGAAAGAGAAACGGCATGTGGTGCGCAGTACGCTGGACACCCTGCGCAACAGGTTCAACCTCTCTGCTGCCGAGGTGGACCATCTGGACGAATGGCAGCAAGCAACACTCGGCTTCTCCTGCGTGGGCAATGACCGGCAACACGTCAACAGCGTGTTGAACAAGGCTCTGGACTTTCTATACGCCGACCCACGCATCGAAGTGGTCGAAGTCAATATGGAGTTGTGGTGAAATGAGTAGCAACAGAGTATCCAAGATAGAAAGCCTGCTGGTGACAGAAATCAGCGACATCGTGCGAAACGAGCTGAAAGACCCTCGTCTAGAGGGAGTTACCATCACACAAGCAAGGGTTTCACGTGACCTGAGCCATGCGAAGGTATACGTCAGCGCGCTGGGTGGTACCGAGGCACGCGACAAAGCTCTGGAAGTGCTGAGGAACCTTGCGGGACGTATTCGCGGCGAGTTCGGGCGTCGTGCGCACCTGCGCATCGTGCCGGAAATCCATTTCGAGCCGGATGAGGGCATCGAGGCGGGAATGCGCGTGCATGAGCTGCTGCGTCAACTAGAACAGGGATGATTCGTCGCCATCTGCAACAGGTTGCGCAGGTACTTCAGGAGGCGAAGAGCGTGGTTCTCGCCTGCCACCTCAATCCCGACGGCGACACGCTGGGCTGTGCGCTTGCGCTGCAATCCGTGCTGGAGGGGTTGGGCAAGCGGGTGGTTACGCTGAGCAGTGATGGCGTGCCGGAGATATACCGCTTCCTGCCCGGCTCCGAGAAGGTGCTCACCTCTACCGAGCAGAGAGGCTTCGATGTGGCGGTGGTCTGCGATACCGGCACACCGGAGCGTATCGGTAAAGCCAGGGATGCGGTGTTCTCGGCGCGGATTATCGTGGACATCGACCACCATGTCACCGAAGGCGCGTTCGGAGACATCCGCATCCAGCAGCCCAAAGCCGCTGCCACCGCCGAAATCGTCTACCGCCTGCTGAAGGTGATGGATGCACCCATTGGTCCCGGCGTTGCCACGTGCTTGCTCACCGGTATCATCACCGATACCGGTCTTTACCGGTATATGAACGTCTCGCCATCCACCTTCCGCCTGAGCGCAACTCTGATGGAAGCGGGAGCGTCGCCTGCGCAGATTGCGGAAGAGGTTTTCGAGCGACGCTCTTTCCCCAGTGTGCGACTGCTGGGACGCGCTCTGGAACACATCCGGCAGGAGGAAGAAGGCAAGCTGGTGTGGTCTTACCTCAGCTACGAGGACTTCACCGAGCTGGGGGCTACCGATGAAGACACCGAAGGCATCATCACGCAGCTGCGAGCGGTACGCGACAGCGTGGTGCTTGCGTTATTGCGAGAGGTGAAACCCGGTCGAGTGCGCGTGAGCGTTCGCAGCCGCGATGAGCGCTTTGATATGTCCAAGCTGGCGGAAAAGTTCGGGGGCGGCGGTCATCGCATGGCGGCAGGCTTCTGGGTAGATGGTGGTATCGACGAGGCAAAAGCGAAAGTGATTGGGGCGCTGCGGGAATGGATGCACTGCTCAACCTCTACAAGCCAGCGGGCATGACCTCACGCGAGGCGGTGGATGCCGTTCGCCGCATACTGCATGTGCGACGGGCGGGACACACCGGTACCCTCGACCCCGGCGCGGAGGGAGTGCTTCTCATCTGTCTGGGCAAAGCCACCCGGCTGAACGAGTTCCTGCAGTGGCTGCCCAAAACCTACCGCGCTACCATGGTGCTGGGCGTGCAGACCACCACGCAGGATGCGGAAGGCGAGGTGATTGCCAGCACGGATGCCAGCAGTGTGACCCGTGAGATGGTGGAGGCTGTACTGCCACGTTTCACCGGAGAGATAGAGCAAATACCTCCGATGCACTCCGCTTTGCACTACGAGGGCAGACGCCTGTACGAGCTTGCGCGAGAGGGCAAAGTGGTTCCCCGAGAGGCTCGCAAGGTATCCATATATCGCCTGCAACTGCTGAACTTCGCACTGGGTGAGCATCCTGAGGCGGAGATAGAGGTGGAATGCTCCACCGGAACATACATCCGTACGCTGTGCGCCGACATCGGCGGTGCGCTGGGTGTGGGTGGATACATGAAATCGCTGGTGCGAACGGCAATCGGCGCGTTCCGCGCGGAGGATGCGGTGACCCTGCAACAGCTGGAGGCGGAAGGCGCGACGAAATACCTCATCCCGATGGCGCAAGCAATGGAAGGCCTCCTTCCTGTCTGGAAACCGCACCCCCGCGTGCTGCGTCTGTTTCGGCTGGGCAGGTTTGTCAAGCCGAAGCCCTTCCCGCCCGTGCCGCTGCCCCCAGAGAAACCGCCTTACATCGCTGTGCTGGACGCAGCGGGGGAGCTTTTCGCCATTGCCACGGTGCGTCGCGACGAGGTATGGCCCTACAAGGTGTTCGGCGAGCGCGTTCTCTACCACCCCCGCAGCGTGGAGGAGGATTTGGGGTGAGCAGTCTTGCTCCCCGCTCGCTGAGCCTGCGTGCCAGCGTGGTGACCATCGGTGTCTTCGATGGAGTACACCGGGGACACAGGGCAATTATCTCCGCAGCGGTGCAGCGAGCGCAACAGCTGAGCATTCCCGCGGTCGCGGTGACCTTTGACCGCCACCCGCAGGAAGCTATTCAACCCGAAAAATCGCCACCCTACCTGACCACCCTGACCAGCCGTCTGCGCCTGCTGCAGGAGAACGGCGTGCAGCACGTTCTGGTGATGCGCTTCGACCGCCATCTCGCGATGTTGCAGCGCAACGAGTTCGTGCGCTTGGTGTTGCACGAGCGACTGAACGCCCGTCACATTGTGGTGGGCAGAGATTTTCGCTTCGGACATCGGCGGATGGGCAGTGTGGATTACCTGCGTGAGGTGCAGAGCCGTTTCGGCTTCGAGGTGGAGGCAGTGCCCGACGTGCTTTATCGCGATGAGCGCATCAGCAGCAGCCGCATCCGACAATCGCTCATGGATGGTGAGGTGCGCGAGGCATCTGCCATGCTGGGCAGGGCGTACGTGCTGGAGGGCGTGGTGGTTCGCGGACAACAGCTGGGCAGGAAACTGGGCTATCCGACCGTCAACCTGCAGCCGCTTGCTCCGCAGGTGATACCCCGAGATGGCATCTACGCTGGACGACTGTTGCGCGTGCGCACGGGTGAAGTGTACACCGCGGCAATCAGCGTGGGCGTACGTCCCACCGTAGACGGTAAAAACCGCACCATCGAAGCGTACCTGCTGGGTTTCTCCGGCAGTCTATATGGGGAGGAGGTGCATCTCGCCTTCTTCCATCGTCTGCGCGACGAGCGGAAGTTCGAATCCCTGCAGGCTTTGAAAGAGCAGATGGATCGAGATGTGCAGCAGGTGGCGGAGCTGATGGGATAGACTGCACGGCAGGAGCGCGGCTTTTGCCGAACCTCCCGAAATACTCCAGCCTGGAGGAGCAGAAAGCATGAGCAAACGACCGGTTATCCTGATTTTGCTATACATCCTTTTCGCTTCGCTGGCGTGGGGGCAGGCGCAGAAGCCTCCGACTGCGCCTCCGCCGCTTTCGGAGAAGGATAAGAAGATTATCGCCCTGTTCGAAAAGGCAATATCGCTGCAGAGGGCAGGCAAGCCGAAGGAAGCCATCGCCGCGTATCAAGAACTGCTCCAGCTGCAGCCCAACACGCCGATGGCGCGTTTCAATCTGGGCGAAATCTACCTCGCGCAGGGCGACTGGAAAGCCGCCGAAACGCAGTTCCGCCAGTTCGTGAAGGCGATGCCCAAGGTACCCGAAGGGTATTTCCGACTCGCCACCGTTCTCGCGCAGCAAAAACAGTGGCGCGAAGCCACGCAGATAGCGCAAAAGGGAGTGCAGCTGGCTCCGAACAGCGCAGAAGGGCACTTCGTGCTGGGCGTTATCTATCTCTCCCAGCGGCGCTATGCGGAGGCGGAAAAGAGCCTGTTGCGCAGCAGGCAGCTGAACCCCAAAGCCACCAACACGCAGTTCAACCTCGCGTACGTCTACCTGCAGATGCGCCAGCCACGCAAGGCGATACCCATTTTGAAAAACCTCACCGAACAAGAACCCAAAAATCCGGCTGCATGGGCTGGTCTGGGTATGGCATACGATTTAGCAGAGGACCTGCCTCCAGCCCGCGACGCCTACCGGCGTGCGCTGGCGTTGCAACCTCAAAACGAGGACCTGACCCTGCGGCTGGCGATGGTGCTGGGACGGATGAATCAGCACCGCGAGTCGTTGCAGCTGCTGGAAAAGCTGGCAAAAGCACATCCCAACGACGCCGGGGTGTGGTTCGCCATCGGGCAGGCGCATTTCAACCTGCAACAGTATCGCGAGGCGGAGATTGCCTTCCGTAAAGTGTTGCAGTATCAACCGAAGAACGTCGCAGCGCAGGCGAATCTGGCGCTGTGTCTGCTGAACCAGAACCAGCTGGACAACGCGAAGCGGGAGTACGAGAAGCTGCGCGAGATGCAGCCGCAGGATAAGAACGCCCTGATGGGTCTGGCGTATATCGCCGAGACGCAGGGTCACTGGGATGATGCCCTCAAAGAGTATGAACAGTGGCAAAAGCAAGAGCCGGACAACCCCGAGCCCCTGTTGCGCAGCGCGCGGGTGTGGATACAAAGGGACAAAATGCCCCAAGCGATTAGCGTTTTAGAACAGGCAGAGCGCAAGTTCCCCAAGAACGTTGGAGTGCTGATGCAGGTGGCGGACGTGCTGGCTCAGGCGAACCAGCCTGAAGAGGCGCTCAAGCGATACGAACGCATCCTGCAGATAGACCCCAAACACCTGGGCGCGCTGAACGGGGCTGCGCTGGCGTGCAGCCGTCTCAAACGCAAAGAGCAAGCACTGGGCTACTACCGGCGGATACTGAGCATCGAACCCAACAATTCGCAGGTCATCTTCTCCATCGCCGACCTGTATGAAGCGGAGGGCGACTTCGCCGGGCTTGCTCAGGAGATGCGAAGCATTGTTCAGAGAAACCCCAAGAACGTAGTCGCCTGGTGGAGATTGTCCATCGCGCTGGAGCGGCAGAACAAACTGGACGATGCCCTTCAGGCTCTGCGGGAGATCGAGAAACTTACCCCCAACGATATGTTCTATCTGGTCAATATCCCGCGCCTGCTGGAGAATCAGGGCAAAACCGAAGAGGCAGTCCAGGAGTACCGCAAGCTGATTGCCCGCCAGCCCAAAGAACCGCGCCTTTACGGGATGCTCGCCTCCCTGTACAAGAAACACAACCGAACCGACGAAGCGATTGCCGTTTACCGGCAGGGGATGAAGGAACTGCCTAAAGATACCTACCTGCGCACCCTGCTGGCGCGCACCTACGAGGAACAGCAGAAGTGGCAGGAAGCGAGACAGGTCTACGAAGAGATGCTGTCCATCACCCCCACCGAACCCGGCGCGTATAGCGGGTTGCTGCGCGCGCTGACGCAGCTGAAACAAGAGGAGCAGTTCCCCGCGCTGGTCACGCCTTATGTGGAGCGGGATGCATCCAACGAGGCGGCTATCCGTGCGTTGGTGTCTTTCTATCGCGACAGGGGTAAAGCGGCGGAGGGAGTGTCGGTGCTGGCGTCGCTGGCACAGAAGCACGCGAAACAGAAAGGCGTATGGCTCGCGCTGGCGCAGCTGCAGCAGGAAGCGGGGCAGGAAGAGGACGCGCTGAAAAGCTACGAGCAGGTGCTGCAGATCGACGGTGCTGACCTGCAGGCACTGCGAAGCATCGCGCAGATTCATGAGAAGCGCAACGAACCGCTGAAGGCGGCAGGCATCTACGAGCGCATTCTGGCAGGCTATCCACAGGACATCCCCACCCGCCTGCGTCTGGCAGGGATGTACGAGCAGGCAGGGCAGAAGCAAAAAGCCATCGAGCAGTATCGCGAAGTGCTGAAGCGCGACGCGAACAACGCCATCGCGAAGGAAAGCCTGCAGCGGCTGGGAGAGTCGTCTTCGGGGGGATGAGTAGCCCTCACCCCCTGCCCCTCTCCCACAGCGTGGGAGAGGGGTTTTTGATTGCCCTCACCCCCTGCCCCTCTCCCGGAGCTTCGGGAGAGGGGAGTTGCTTCTCCTCCCCTCGCAGGGAAGGGGGGCGGGCGGTCAGTCCCATCGCCCTAGGTCGAATGCTCATTTTGTAACCGCCTTGAGATAGACAGCATTTGTAGCAACAATTTTCGAAAATGTTTCCCGCAAAACCCCCAAAAACCCCTTCTATGGTACGAATCTTGCATATATAAGGATTGGGAAAGGATTGACGCCCGTGAGGAGGCACACAGAGCAGCGCCGTGGTTTC
>JAPWUZ010000002.1 GCA_028275265.1 Armatimonadota bacterium
CAGCAGTTATCTAGGTTGTCCCAGCAATGACCTCAATCCAACAGCCTCAGTTTCCGCTGAGAAAAGGCGCACTCCAACGGAGTGCGCCTGCATCCTGTTCGGAGTCTCGAACCGATTGCGCTACTTCAGCGGAAACGCCAGCACCTTGCCGTTCGCCGACGCTGCCACCACCACGTCATCCGCCGACAAACCGGAGATGCTGGGAGAACGCACAAACGACTCTCCGTTGTTGCTGCCGTCGTACAGGTAGAACTCCTGCGGATTGTCGGCGTTGATGGCGTAGAATTTGCCGTTGTCGCTGCCGATGTAGATGTACGGGGTGGTGCTGCCCTGTTTGCGCACCACGATGGGCATCCCCAGGAACCTGCCTGCATCGCGCGGCTGGATAGGGTAGCCGCTCTTCGACGTGCCGTCAGAGGCATGCACAGCATGTATCTTGCCGTCCGTGGTGCCGAAATACACGACCTCTGCCACCCAGTCGAAGAAGGGACTGCCTACAATCGGAGCCCCCGCATCAATCATCCAGCGCACATGCGGAACTGTGGGGTCGGGCGTGGCGTTCATCGCGTAGAACCAGCCGTTTTGCCCGCCGATGAAAAGGGTGTTTGTGCGGATGTCGATCCACGGCGAACCGGTTATCGGTTGACCAGGAGAGACCATCTCCGACCACACGCCCTGCAGGTCGCTGGAACGGAAGCACACCACGAATCCGTCGCCCGTGCCTGCCCACAGGTGCGTGGTGCCTGGCGCGGAGGGCGTAGAAGAGAACTGGCTGCCCCACTGGCTGGAACGGGCGAGCAACATACCGTTGGCGTCGTACGAATAGATGCGCCCATCGTTGGCAGGCACGAACAGGATACCGTTCTGCACCACAGGCGAAGCCTCGATGCTGACCCCGCTGGCAACGGTGCGAGTGCCCTGCACCGCGCCCGAGTTGGGGTCCACCAGCTGCACCCGTCCGTCCGCCGTCGGCACGTACAGCACACCGCCGCGCGCGGCGACCCGTCCAGGCATAGCAGCGCCCAGACTGACGGGGGTGTCCCATGCGGTTGTGCCAGCGTTTTGCCCGTTCACCCAGTAGGCGTACAGCTGACCCGCGCCAGAACCGATAATCGCCTTTCCACCCGTGATGGTCACATCGCCCGATACCCCGCCGGGCACACTGGCGGTCCAGAGCGGCGAGAAGGGGTTCACCACGTCCGCTGCCACGCTGTGGAGAGCGTACTTCTGGTTGTCGAAGTTGGAAGTTACCCGGAATGGAAGAGCCCGAACGGTGCTACCAGTTACGGGATCCGGCGGCGCGGTGACTGTCACGAAGAGTTTGTATTCGTCGTTCATGCGCAACGTGGGCGTGCGGTTGATCACGTTGTTTTCATTGGAATCGCGCTGCCCGTTGCCGTTGGTGTCCTCGATGAAAACCACCGACCATCCGGCGGGTAGCGCACCGGTGCTCAGCTGATAGTAGTCATCGCCGTTGCCGGTGTTCTTTATGGTCACCGGAAAGTTGTAGGAGCCTCCCGGGTTCAGCGTCGCCTCCTGCACCGCGAGAGTCACCTGCACATCCGCTACCTGTGCTACGGTGAGCGTGACCGTGTTGGAGACGGTGTTATAGGAGTTTCCACCAGAATCGATATAGTTCGCCAGCGCCTGCAGATGTATCTCCGTGCCCGCAGGCGTTAGCTGGGCAAATGCGGTTACATTCCACGCGCAGACGATGGCTGCGGCGAGCCACATGCAACGGTGAGTTTTCATAGACAGCTCCTTGCACGGGTGGTTCTCACAGGGTTTGTGCCACAGACTCGGAAAGAGCACAGCTGGTAAACCTTTGGGGGAGCCGAACTTCCGGTAGCAATGCGGATAGCAGGATTACCAGTATGAGAGGCGAAGCTGGGTAAGGACGATAAGGTCACGTGGAGGGTGCAGCATGTGGCTTTTCTGCACGATGGGGGTGTTGCTGATGCTTCTGGCTGGAACCCTCCACAAAACGCTGGCAGACAGTCCACAAGGGGCTGGACATCCCGCTGGTGTATGCGGTATTTGTGCCGCACGCCAGCAAGAGGGTTTTCTGTTCTACCCCGGCTGGGCTATACGTTCTATAGCCGGGCAGCTCCCGCTGGCGCAACGCCAACCTGGTGCTTGTTCTCGATGACAACACCCTGCGCGAAGTGGGCAGCGCGGACTATCTGGAGGCGTACTGGCGGGGACGAGCCTTCGGCTTCTTGAGCGAGACAGACTGACAACCCTTGTAAGGAGGGGAAACAATGAGGAGCCTGTTCGCAAGAAGGCTTCCGCTGGGGCTGTGGAGCGCACTGCTTCTCGCCTCAACGGTCGTCTTGCCACGTGCCAGCGCATTTTCTGGCGAAGACATTTTGCGCGGCAACCCCTGGTACCACCAGGTATTAACCGAGAAAGCGGCGCGTGCCTGCGGTTTCTCCGAAGCCGCCATCGGCAGCCTGAAGTGGCACGCGGACTACATCGACTCGTACGCCTACAACCCGCTGTGGTGGGCTGACGGTGGACTGAACCGCCTCAAGGTGTCGTTGGCAACCTACGATGAACTGGCGAAGCTCCACTTCGACGACCTGTTCTCCACCGCGCAGGTGGAAGCAAACTGGCGGCGTATTCTGGCAGGCACGTTACTCGGCTTGCTGTGGGCAAAGGAGCAGAACGATGTCTCCGCCGCGCAAAACATTCTGGGTGTTTCCCTGCACGCCATTCAGGACTTCTACGCGCACTCCAACTGGGTGGATGACCCCAACCGGCGCAACCGTACCTGGTTTGAGGTGCCTCCCGAAGAGCGCAGGCAGATGAGCCTCTGGACCGGCGCATACGAAAAACCGCTCCAGCTGGGTATCAAACCGCACGGTAAGATCGAACCCGCAGCCACGCTGTTGAAGATGTCGGGAGTGGCAGGCATCATGCCGCTGGTCTGTTCGCCGTACTCGCCGCTGAGTAATAGCGGACTGTGTGAGCAGTGGAAGAACGTACAGGACGGCAAAGCGGTGCAGCCACAGGTGCTTGGGGTACGTGTGCCCGACAACTTTGCCTATCTCTCCCCACCGGGCATCGCACTGGACAACCGCTGGGTGGCGAACATCGCTGTACAGGTGCGCGGAGTGACCGACGTCACCGGCGAGCAGCTGTTCGAAACCGCGCTGACGCTGGCGGAGCGCACCTCGGTGCAGTGGCTCGCCATTCTGGAAGAGAAAATGAACGCGCTGGGAGCTGGGGAGTTCTGGCAGCGGGTGAAAACCACCGGCTTCGCCGAGTCGGAACGCACCCAGCAGTATGAGCATTACAACAAGCTCCCCTATACGTTTCTGAGTGCCGGAGTATACCCCACGCCCGCGATGCGCCCTGCTGGAGATAACCAGTTCTTCCTGCGCGTGCGCTTGAAGACCGCTTCGCAAATGGGTTCCGGCACCGATGCCGACATCCTGCTAGAGGCGCGAGGGCAACGGTTCCTGCTGGACTACATGCCGCGAGCCAATCCCGTGCTCGCCGTGAACGACTTCGAAGCGGGCGACGACATGGTGTACGTGGTGGGACCGTTTGGTGTCCTGCCCGACAGCATCACCCTGCGCAACGACGCCGCCGATGCCGAGGAAGTGGCTCGCGCGCTGGGCAGGGCGTTTGTGGAGGGCATCGAGTGGGCAGTCTCCAACGCGCGCACCTTCCTGCTGAGCCTCATCGGCGGTAACGCCGACCACGTGGCGAGCAATAAAAAGGTATGGACGGCAGAGGAGCTCGCACGGGTCGGCACCAGCGGGACGGAGTTCTCCGTGTACCTGAACGGCGGCGGCGAGGGCAAGTACACCGTATACGGCACCATCCGTAAAGTGCGCGAGGGGAGCGACGCCAGCGGAGATTGGGCGGAGTACAGTGTCAGCCTCGACCGGCTGTATTGCAATGCCGAAAGCAAGTGGGACCGGGGCAGCGACTCGGATGAGCCTTTCGTGCTCGCGTTGCTGGTGCCTCTGCCCGGTGAGGTGCAAAAGCACCGTGCCGGACCTTACAACGATGTGGACTCGGGGGAGTCGCGCAACATCGGGCACGTGTTCCAGACGGTACGCATCCCGAAAGGTTCTGGGATGCTCAGCCTTGCCCTCTCATTATGGGAGAGCGACGACGAAAGCGCATCCGACCGCGACAAACTGCTGAACAAATTCGCCGGCGAGACCGGCGCGAAAACAGAGGTTCCTCGTCGCGGCTTTCTGGATGCACTCGGCGCGGCGATTGCGGCAGACTGGCGTCTGGCACATATCGAGGTGTACGCCTTCTCGCGCGTCGACAGCCTGCGCAGCGGCAAGGTGCTGGAACAACCGATGAACGCATGGGTGAAGGGCGGCAAGAGCATCACCTTTCGCCTGAACACCTCGGCGGTGCGCGATTGGCGCGTAGCTCCCGCCGATTTGGAGCGGCTACCCGTGCGTTTGCCGGTAATTATCCCGCCGAGGCTGGAGCGGTAGCGACGGATGGTCAAGGGGCACGTCGGCAGGAAACTCGCGTCCGCCTTGCCGAATCCCGTCGGTGTCGGTGTAGACTTTGAGTTGGAGGGGAGAACATGGCAGAGAGAGTAACACTTGCCATCGTAGGTTGTGGCGGCATTGCGGGTGCGCACCGCGAGGGGCTGCGAAAGCTCTGGGAGGCGGGTATCCGTGATTTCGAGGTCATCGCGACAGTCGATATCGACCGCGCGCGCGCCGAGAGGATGGCAGACCAGGTCGCGGAGTTTCAGGGCAAGCGGCCCACGCCATATCAACAGCTGGAGGAGATGCTGCAGACCGAGAAGAGCCTGCAGGCGGTAGACATCTGCTCGGTGCACCGCAACCACCATACGCTGGCAATCCCCTGCTTTGAGGCGGGCAAGCATGTGACGATAGAAAAGCCACTGGCATTGACCCTGAAAGCCGGGCGGCAGATGCTGGCAGCAGCCGAGAAGGCAGGCACGGTCTTTCAGGTGGCGGAGAACTACCGGCGCGCACCGGAGCACCGTGCCATCCACTGGGCAGTGCGTCAGGGCGACATCGGCGAGATACGCATGGTCTTCTGGCTGGATGTGGGCGAACGGTTGTGGTACTGGACATGGCGCGAACACCGCTTCGAGGCGGGTGGCGGCTGGGTGCTGGACGGCGGGGTGCATTTCGCCGACTTGTTCCGCTACCATGTGGGCGAGGTGGATACCGTCGCGGCGCGTGCCCACGCCTTCCATCCCTATCGCTACGGCAAGCCCGAAACGCTGGAAGACCCCATTCCGGTGGACGTGGAAGACACCGTGATGGCAACGCTCACCTTCAAAAACGGCGCAATGGGGCAGTGGACGTCGGTGTCCGCCGCTCCGGGCAAGGGTTTCAATCAGCGCGTGCTGTACGGCGAACACGGCTCCATCGACTTCGGCAGCGGGCTAAAAACACGCTCCGGGCGGGAGGAAAGCCTGCAGGAGATGGTGGCTCGTTTCCGCAAAGGCATCGGTGAGGACGGTTGGGAGCAGATGTTCCCCAAAGGCGTTACCGACACCATCGCCACCGAGCTATGGGAGTTCATTCAAGCCGTGCAGGGCAAGATGCAGGTAGAAATCGACGGCGTAGAAGGCTACAAGGACGAAGCCATCTGCATGGCGTTGTACGAGTCCAGCTGGCTCAACGGAAGCACGGTTGCGGTGGCGGGCGTCGAAGCCGGAGCCATTGCCAACTATCAGCGCGATTTGGACGAGGCGTTGGGGCTGTAAACGTATTAAATCTCGTAGGGCACGGGCAATTCAGGGATTGCCCGTGCCAACCACTGCATGGCGCTTCATCCCCCCTGATGATGATACCACCGTTACCGCTCACTCCACCACTCTTTAACTTCCGAACTCCTCATGCATTCGCCGGTGAATGGCTTCTATCGCCTCTCGGAATGGGCGTTCCAGATAGGCGAAATGGTCCTCCTCACCGTGATGGTGTGTCACGTGATACGACGGATGGTGTGCCGCCTTCTCACGGATGTAGGCGAGACCGCCCTCTATCAGCGTGAGCATATATTGTGCTGTCTCACGTTCAAAGAGACTCCAGCGGTCGCCACAGGCGATGTAAACGGGGGAGGTGTGCGCGAACACACCCCTGCGCCAGACGTCAAAATGGGGCACCGCTGTATAGTTGGCTCCCGCGCAGCGCGCCGCCATCCACGTGTTACCCGTCACGCGCAGCCTGGTCTTGAGGTGCAGGCGATTGGCTCCTTTCGGCTCATCCACCGATGCCCCCACCTGCCCCTGCTGTACGATTTGCAGCGTGTGGATGGGAAAGATAGACTCGGCAACGGCTTCCACCTCCACCGTACCGCCACCCGGGGGAAGTTTCAGCGTGTCGCCAATCTGCGCCCCTTCCACGCTGAAATGGATCAGTGCGCCGCCGCTGAGGAACGTCCTGCCCGCACGTACTGCTTTGCACCAGTTCTCGTAGGTGAACTCCTCCTCGGGTGGGATGTAAGCGTAGGTGCGATACTGCCCCACCGCCACCTCGCTGCTCATCTTGTCCGTCCCACCCACCAGCGGCAGGCGGTAGCCGCAGTTCAGGTAACGGTAATACTCACGGTGCTGGAAGTTATCGAAACCGATCATCTCCAGTGCATCCGCTCTGCCGGTAGCGATTAACACTGCCGGTTCGCCATTGGGAAACGGGAAGTGGGGAATGATGACCGTACCTCCCTGCTCGTGACAGCGGTCTGCCCAGTGCGCCAGCGTCTCTTCCAGCGTGCCTCCCAGCTCCGCTTCGTCGGGTCCGGCAGTGCACCAGGGCATCACCGCTCGCTTCAGCCCCCACAGGATAAGGTGCCCCAGCACGTGCTGGCGGTTCTCCTGCGAGCAATAGACGACGGTACGCCCCCGGTTGCTCACCGTCGGCTCGCCGATAAAATCCTCTGTGTTGGTGAAGAGATGTCCCCACTGCGATTGCAACAGGTTCACCACGTTCAGGTCCTCGCCCTGCGCTTCGAGGTGCGCCCCCTGCGTGCCCAGAAAGTGCACATGCGAGTCGCCGCTGAACCATCGCTGCGCGTTCATATCCGTCCATCGTTTGAGGCGCAGTGTCAGCTCTCGTTGACCCGGAGCGATATGCACGCGGGTACGCAGCGGCTCGTACTCATAGCCCCGCGCGATGTCCACCAGCACCTCTCCACGCGGCAACCAGCCCTGGCAGGTTCCGTCGATGTAGGCGTAGGTAATCTGCCCCAGGCGCAGGTCGCCGCCCACGTCCACGTGCCAGGTGTTCAGGTTGGAGTTCACGTGGTCATGGTGCCCGTGCGGCTGGTAGGGAATGCCTTCCGGCGAGCGAAAGTGCACCCGACAGGGCACGGGCTTGCCTGTTGCATCGTCCACTACCGTCACATGCACCCAGTTCTTGCCCCTGTCCACAACCTCCAGCTGCACGCGCGGTGTCTCCGCGCGTCCCGTTCGCTGCAGTTCGCCCCAATTCGCGCTGCCCAGGGGCTCCTCACCGTTTTTCACCGTCACCGTCGCCGAGGGGATGGCGGCGATTTCCACGTATGCCGGGCTGCTGGAGGTGTTTTGCTCCTCGCCCCAGCCCTTGAGCGGCGCGCGGAGGAACTCTTCAGGGGGCGCCTGTGGCAGAGCGTACGCATAAGTCGCCACGCCCCGATCCACGTCCACCTGCAGCGCGAAAGGCTGCCGAGCGTCTTCCTCACGGCGCAGAGTGATTTTAACCGGTACGCGCCCTGTGCGCACGAACGGATACTCCTCAGACTGTCCCAGCGTGATGGCAGCGATGAGAAACTTGCGGTCGCCCGGCTCGATGCGTATCGCCTGAATGGGCTTTTCGGGATGGGGGTTCTGCCACGCCCACAGGTAATAGCTGTGTGGGTGTCCCGCCAGCGCCTCCGTCTGGCGCAACCCCATACTGTCCCAGCGTCCCTCTGCACGCGGCATCAGACAATCTTTCATGTCAGGATACGCAAGGAACGGCTGCGTCCCCCAGGGCGCTGGTGCGCTGGCGATTTCGAACCGCTCGCGAATCGGCACGCGCACCTCTTCACCGTCTTCATAGCAAAACACATAGTGGGCAATTACTCGCCCGACGGGTTCCCCCTCGAAGAGATGCGATTCCAGCAGGACGTGCGCGAAAATCACTGTGCGCGCCGTGCTGCCGATGGGTATGGAACGCGCACTGCGCAGCTCCGGTGTGCCGAAGCCGAGAAAGCACCTCTCGGGGGAGCTCCCGATGCGAAACGGGAGACCGTGAAACGTCTGCTCTCCCAGCAAAGGCGCAGGCATACTCTCGTAGAACGCAACGCCCACGTTCGCCTGCGCTGTCAGGTCCACAGGAATGTAGTCGGACATTGTGCCAGCACCCTCCTTTATCGCACGACTTCGAACCGTTCCAGAAGACTGTTATCCTCCGTACGACGACATTCCACCGTCAGCGTGTTGTTGGTGACGGTGATGCGCAGATACTCGTAGCACTTGTCGCGTTTGGCGGTGAAGGCGGGCTGTTCGGGTGTCTGGTCATACAGCGACTTGCCACCGCCGCCGCTGGTGACGTAAATCACGCCCTGCCCTCGCCGGTATCGGTTCGGATGGCGCACCACAACCTTGCCGCCCAGCAGAGGGTAGGTGCGCTCGTAGTTGTGGTGGTGCCCGAGCAACACCAGGTCGGGACGGTATTTGTCGAACAGCGGTTGCAGCACCTCGATGCGCTCCGTGTCGTTCAGTCGCCGTACGGTGGAGCTGTATAGCGGGTGATGCATCGACACGATAACCCAGCGCACCGTCGGGTCGCGTCGGGCTTCGCTGAGCTCCCTCTCGAACCAGCGCAGCTGCTCCGCATCACGGAAGTCCTGCGAATTGAACATGATGAAGCGGGTGTTGCCGTAGTCAAAGCGGTAGTACAGCTCCTTTTCAGGAAGAGCAAAACGCGCCAGATAGGTCGCGAAGCGGATGTTACGCTCGTCTTCGTGGTTGCCGGGGCACACCATGACGGGAACCTCCGACGCCAGCGGTTCCAGCAGTTCGAACCAGTCATCCCAGATAGGCTGGTTGCCGTTGGCGTAGGAGAGGTCGCCCATGATGATGTGAAACGCGGGCTTTTCTCCTGCGAGCACACGCCGCACGTTCTGCTCTGCGACGGGGGTCACGCCGTGGTCGGCAAAAGCGGTGAACACGAAGCGGGCAGGGGGCGTTGCCGGAGCCGTTCGGAAGGTGTGCACCTCACTCCAGCCCTTCCCGGCATCGCCCACGCGGTAAGAGTAGGTGGTGCCCGGTTTCAAATTGCGCAGGGTGACCTGATAGAGAGGACCCGTTTCCTGTGCGTAGCGTATTCGCCGCGCAATGGCGGTTTGTGACAACGTGCCCCCTTCCCCGTACTGCACCATCGGCTGCGATAGCGGCTCCCGGCTCTGCCAGGTGATGTTCATTGTCGTTTTCGGGTCGTCGCTCCACGAAAGATGCACCTGCGAGATAATCTTTTGCATGTGCGGTTTCACCTCCCTATACGTCGTTCGGCATGACTGCCAGTGGCTCCTTGCAGCCAAACCATTTTCCGCCGAAGGAATATCGCCTGTGAAGAGGAAAAGTAGATAGCGGGCACGTGTACGGGGACAGTTTCTCACTGGAGGTGAACACCTTGCAAAGCAAACGTCATCTCTCACGACGACAGTTCCTGAAGAGCGCAGGGGCTACCGTCATCACAGCCAGCGCGCTGGGCTGGAACTACGCCTGGGCGCAGGGTAGCGACCGAATCAGGGTGGGACTTATCGGTTGCGGCGGACGCGGTACGGGCGCCGCGCGTGACGCCGCCAGTGCTGCCGAAGGCGTAGAAATCTGGGCGCTGGGCGACCTCTTTCAGGACAGGCTGGACAATTGTCGCAAGTCGCTGGCGAACCTGGGCGATAAAATGAAGGTGACCGACAGCCGATGCTTCGTGGGCTTTGATGCCTACAAGCGCGTGATAGACAGCGGCGTGGACTATGTGTTGCTCGCCACTCCGCCCGGTTTTCGCCCAATCCACTTTCAGGCGGCGGTGGAAGCAGGCAAGCATGTCTTCATGGAGAAACCCGTCGCTGTTTGCCCGGAAGGGGTGCGCATGGTTATTGAAACCGCCAGGCGGGCGGAGCAGAAGAAACTGGGAGTGGTCGCCGGTACCCAGTACCGCCACCATCCGGGATATATCGAGACCATCAAACGCATCCACGGCGGTTCCATCGGCAAGGTGGTGGCAGCGTATGCCTACTACCTGACCGGCGCGCTGGGGAAGTGGGACCGCCAGCCCGGCATGAGCGACATCGAGTGGCAAATCCGCAATTGGTTGTATTTCACCTGGCTTTCAGGCGACCATATCGTGGAACAGTTCGTCCACAACATCGATGTGATGAACTGGGTGATGGGCTCGCCGCCGGAGCGATGCATCGGCATGGGCGGGCGGCAGGTGCGCACCGACCCGGCATACGGTCACATCTACGACCATTTTGCCATCGAGTACGTGTATCCCAATGGCGCGCGGGTCACCGCCATGTGCCGGCAAATGGACGGTTGCCTGAACCGCGTGACCAATCAGGTCATCGGCACGGAGGGGCAGGCGAAGCTGGAGGGCTTCGATACCTTCTGGGTGCGTGGCACGGAGAACTGGCGCTGGGAAGGGCGGGTGAACCCCTATGTACAGGAACATGCCGACCTGATAGCCAGCGTGCGCGCCGGTAAGCCCATTAACGAAGGTGTGCAGGTGGCGGAAAGCACGCTGACCGCCATCATGGGACGGATGGCAGCATACACCGGGCAGGAGGTCACGTGGGAGTTCGCGCTGAAAGAGTCGAAGCTGAACCTGGTGCGCAACGTGACTGCCTTCGGTGAGATGCCGGTAGATGAGGTGGCAATGCCGGGCAAAACGCCGCTGGTGTGAGGAGGCTTTGACCACCTGTGCCCGCTTGTGCCACCCTGTGCGCTGGCGAATGGGTATGGAGATTCTTCGCGTTGCTCAGAATGACATTTCGCTGTCATGCTGAGCGATAGCGAAGCATTTCGTTGCCTTGCACAGACAAAGCGTTCGAACAGATTTGACCCTTAAGGAGGCGATGATGATGAAACGCAGAAACGTGACACGCAGGGACTTCCTGAAAACCTCGCTGGGCGCGGGTACGGTGGCGCTGGCTTCGGGTGTGCTGGGCTGGAACTACGCCTGGGCGCAGGGCAGTGACCGTATCCGCGTGGGGCTTATCGGTTGCGGTGGACGCGGCACCGGAGCTGCCCGTGATGCCGTCAGCGCCGCGCCGAACGTGGAAATCTGGGCGCTGGGCGACCTGTTCCAGGACCGCGCGGAAGGCGCGTTCAACAACTTGCAGAACCTCGGCGACCGTTTCAAGGTCACCCGTGAGCGCGTCTTCTGGGGCTTTGACAACTACCTGAAAGTCATCAACAGCGGCGTGGATATGGTCATTTTAGCCACTCCGCCCGGCTTTCGTCCCATCCATTTCAAAGCGGCGGTGGAGGCGGGCAAGCATGTCTTTATGGAGAAACCCGTCGCCGTCTGCCCCACCGGTGTGCGCATGGTGCTGGAAGCCGCCAATCTGGCAAAGCAAAAGGGGCTGGGCGTGGTGGCAGGCACACAGCGCAGGCACCAGAAAGGCTACATCGAGACCATCAAGCGCATCCACGACGGCGCGATTGGCAAAATCCTCGCGGCGCAGTGCTACTGGAACCAGGGCGGTTTGTGGAAGTGGGACCGCCAGCCCGGCATGAGCGACATCGAGTGGCAAATCCGCAACTGGTTGTACTTCACCTGGCTGTCCGGTGACCACATCGTAGAGCAGCACATCCACAACCTGGACGTCATCAACTGGGTGCTGCAGGCGTATCCGGTGAAGTGCGTCGGCATGGGTGGACGGCAGGTACGTACCGACCCGGTGTACGGTCACATCTACGACCACTTCGCCATCGAATACGAATATCCGGGCGGTGTGCGTGTGCTGAGCATGTGCCGGCAGATCGACGGGTGTGCTAACCGCGTGGGCGAGTACGTTATCGGCACGGAGGGCGTGTCCGACCCTGCTGGCTGGATTCGCGGCAAGGTTCAGTGGCGCAACGAGGGCGGCAATAACCCCTACGTGCAGGAGCATACCGACCTCATCAACAGCATCCGCGAGGGCAAACCGCTGAACGAGGGTGAGCAGGTCGCGCTCAGCACGCTGACCGCCATCATGGGAAGGATGGCGGCATACACCGGGCAGGAGGTGACATGGGACTTCGTGCTCAAGGAGTCCAAACTGAATCTGGTGAAGAACCTGACCCAGTTCGGCGATATGCCGGTAGATGAGGTAGCAATGCCGGGCAAGACGCCGCTGATTTAACACGGGGATTCTCTAAGACAGGATGCCGACGCTACCGATATTCTTTTCGCAGGTCGTGGGGCACGAGATGGCGTTGCGCCTGCTGCGCCGGGCGGTTGTCTCCGGCGACGTGGCGCACGCCTACCTGTTTACGGGGGCGGCAGGGGTGGGCAAACATACGGTTGCTCATACCTTTGCCGCCGCGCTCGCCTGCCTGTACCCCACGCCGGAGGGCGAAGCCTGCGGAGAGTGTGATAGCTGCCGTCGTCTCATGCACGGCTCGCATCCTGAAATCCATACCATTGCCCCCTACTCCGAGCAGACGCTCATCTGGCAGCTGTGGGATGGACACAGCGTGCCGCGGGAAGCAAAAGCGCATCAGGTGGGGGTGATCGGGCGCACCATTCACTTTGCCCCCCAGTTCGGCAGACGGAGTGTGTATATTCTCACGCGCGCCGAAACGCTCACCGAAGCCGCTGCCAACAGCCTGCTGAAGACCATCGAGGAGCCACCACCCTACGCCGTTTTTCTGCTGCTCGCGCCGATGCCAGAGGACGTGATAGAGACCATCCGCTCCCGCTGCCAGTGGGTACCGCTGTATCCTGTGGATAACCATACCATCGGCGAGTGGCTAATCACCCGACACGGGGTCGAGCCATTGCTGGCGCAGCGGTGTGCGTTGCTGGCTCAGGGCTGTCCCGGCAGGGCGTGGTCGTTTGCCACACAGCCGCAGGCGTTGAAGTTGTGGGATGCACTGGCGGACCTGGCGTACGCGGTATCGGAGGCACGCCATACCGCGCCTGCATTGCAGCTGGCGGAACAGTTACGCTCGCTCGCGACGGTAGACATTGCCGAGGAGGGCGACCCTGCTGGGCCCCCCCCCAGCAAGGGTAAGGGCACCACACGCGGAGCCATGTTGCTGGCGATGGACGCGCTGTGTGCCTGGTTTCGCGATGCGCTGTGGATAGCATGCGGGGGAGACTCTCGCGGCATTGTTTATCAGGGCGACGAACAGCGTCTGAGCCGCGCCTCCAGCAATATGGGGGTGGAGAGGCTGATGCGCGCGCTGGACACCATACTGGACGTGCGCCGGGCGGTGGAAGGCAACGCCAATGTGCAGCTTGCCACCGAAGTGCTGATGATGCGCCTTCTGTCCTCCTAGACGGGTATAATGCACACGGAGGAGAGACAGATGGCAGACAGGCCTCTGGTCGCCGTGGCGATGAGCGGCGGCGTAGACAGTTCGGTGGCAGCGGCGCTGCTGGTGAAGCAGGGCTATGAGGTGGTGGGTATTACCCTGCAAATCTGGCAGGAGAGTCAGACCGACCCACGCCACAGCGGTTGCTGTTCGCTGGGGGCGGTGGTGGATGCGCGTCGCGTGGCGAAGATACTGGGTATCCCGCATTACGTGCTCAACTTCCGCCAGAAGTTCGCGCAAACCGTTATTGCGGACTTTATCGAGGAGTATCAGCGCGGACGCACGCCCAACCCCTGTGTGCAGTGCAACCGCTATGTGAAGTTCGACGCCTTTCTGCAGAAGGCAGACGAGCTGGGCGCACAGTACATCGCCACCGGGCACTACGCTCGAATCCAGTACGACGAAAAGAGCGGACGGTGGCTACTGCTGAAGGCGGTCAACCACGAGAAGGACCAGTCCTACGTGTTGTTTCCGATGACGCAGGCGCAGCTGGCGCGCACGCTGTTTCCACTGGGGGAGCTACCCAGCAAGACCGAGACGCGTGCGCTGGCACGCGAGCTGGGGCTGCCCGTTGCCGACAAGCCCGACAGCCAGGAGATTTGCTTCGTCGCCGAGGCGGGCGGGTATCGCGCTTTTCTGCAGAGCCGTGTGCCCGAATCGGTGCGCCCGGGCGAGATACGCGACGTGTACGGCAATGTGCTGGGCAGGCACCCGGGCATCGCCTTTTTCACCATCGGGCAGCGGCGTGGATTGGGGCTTTCGGGGCATCAGGAACCGCTGTATGTGGTGGATATCGACGCCCGGAACAACGTGGTGGTCGTGGGTCCCGAGCGGTATCTCTACTGCCGTCGGTTTCTGGTGGAAGATGTCAACTGGATTGCGGTTGACAGGTTAACGAAGCCACTTGCAGTACAGGCAAGGATACGTTACAATATGCCTGAAGCGCCTGCAACCATCTCCCCAACGGACAGGGCAACGTGCGTGGAGGTGGAGTTTGAGTCGCCCCAGCGGGCGATTACGCCGGGGCAGGCGGCAGTATTTTACCGCGGCGAGATAGTGGTCGGTGGCGGTACGATTTCGAAGCGACTGGAGTAGAGACAATGGAAGGGTTGATCCAGCTTGGCGTTGTGGTCTTGATTATATTGGCGATTGTGGTGCTGGCGTTGCTGATACCTGTGGTGATTCGCTTGCGTCGCACGGTCACCGAAGCAGAACGCACCATTGCGGAGCTTCGTGGTCAGGCGCTGCCTGCGCTTCAGGAACTGCCTCCTGCCATCAACCGGCTGAATCGTGTTCTGGAAACTACGGATACCATCCTGAACGAAACGCGCACTGCGTTGATGCCTGCGGTGCAAGAAGCAGGCGCCACGCTGAGCGATGAGGTTATCCCTTCCGCCCGCGAGGCTCTGGTAACCATACGGCATCTGCTGAAGGTGGCGCAGAGCCTCGTTGAGAAGATCGAGCGCATCGAGCGCGTTCTGTCCGTCGTGGACGCGGTGACGCGCCCACAGAAGGTGGCGAAGGCGGTGAAATCGGTGGCTGCTTCGCCCCTGTCCCGTCCGGGCGTGTGGATGGAGGCGTTGCGGAAGGGTTTCGCGGTGCTGAAGGGCGAACAAGCCACCGAAACTCCACCGTCGCCGGATGGGTCAAAAAACACAGAGGAGCCCCCTGCCGGGGAACAATCTGAACAAGAGAGAGGAGGAGAGAACGATGGCGAACAACTCGGAAGGTGAGCGCACCGTATTGTTGAGCGTGCTGGCTGGGATCGGGATCGGCGCGATTGTGGGTGCTGTCGTGGCTTTGTTGCTGGCACCCAAGTCAGGACAGGAGACTCGTGAGGAGCTTGCGAAGTCCATCGAGAAGCTGAAGGAGAGCGTGTCTGAGCTCTCTCAACGCATCAAGCCGGCTCTGGAGACGGTAGCGTCCACGATACGCCAGAAGGCTGCTGGCGGGGAGCAAGCCGTCGAGGCGGGAGAGCATGCCCCGGAGCAAGCGCAAGCCTAGCGAACCCGCACAAACCCATCGCCCGCCCGATTCACGGGCGGGCGATGTTACAGCTCTGTTCGGCGAGGCACAGGCAGACCTACCCTCGCTATTGCCTGCGCGTATCCGCCCGTGGGTTGGAGCGGGCATCTTGCTGCTCATCGTGGCGGCACTTTACTACGTGGCAGACGTACTTGTGCCTTTCGTGATTGCGTTCGCGATAGCCGGTCTGCTGGACGGTCAGCTGCGCGCGCTTGAGCGTCGGGGCTACTCGCGCCGGACGGCAACTGTGCTGGTGTTCATCGCTTTTATCTTGTTGATTGTTGCGCTGTTGCTCTACGTGGTTCCCCTTATCGTCACACAACTGCAAGGACTTATCAAGGACCTGCCGGGCTATATCCGCGGCGCAAATGACTGGTTTCAGGAAGAACTGCAGCCGTTTCTCAAACGGCACCACGTCACCCTCCAGCGCATGAACTTGCCCGAAGACCCCCAGGAGCTGATAGACCGCTACTCCGAGCAGATTAACGCACAGGTAACAGCGTGGATGAGCAACCTGCTGAACTACGTCACCTCGTTGCTGGGCAAGCTGCTCTGGCTGGTGCTGATACCCATTATCGCCTTCTTCGCGATGGTAGACCTGCCGCATATCCGACAGCGGATGCTGGACATGATTCCCGAAGGCTCCCGTTCCTCCGTGCAGTCGCTGCTGCGCGCACTGGGCGTGGTGTGGACAGGCTACCTGAAAGGGCTGACCACCGTCGCCATCCTCTACGGCATCACGATGGCGGTTCTCTTCACCCTGCTGGGACTGCGCTACAGCATCGTGCTGGGTACATTGGCTGGACTGCTCTATCTGGTGCCCTACATCGGCGCGTTGTCCATCGCGCTCACCTCCGGACTGGTCGCCTTTTTCGGAGGGGAGGGGCAGGCGCTGTGGATGTTCGAGGTGTCAGCGCATTCGTGGAAATACACCCTGCTGGTGGTGGGCACGGCGATGGTGGTCAACACGCTGTTTGACCAGCTGCTGGTGCCGCGAATCGTGGGCGGCTCGGTCGGCTTGCACCCCATCGCCAGCATCTTCGCACTGATTGTGGGAGCAAAGCTGTTCGGAATCTGGGGCATGTTGCTGGCGATACCCGTAGCGGCGAGCCTGTGGATTGTCGTACTCGCGCTGTTCCCTTCCCTGCGCCCTCGCAAGAGAAAGGCGGGGACCGCGGAGGAGCCACCTCCGGCTTCATGAGATTCTTTCAACGAGTAGTCTCCAGTCTCACCACCAGTGTTTGCTGCCGACGCACCGAGACAGGCAGTCCCCGACGCAACTCTTCGCCACTGGCTCGCCGCTCCTTCTGTCCCACTCTCACCCGATAGATTCGCTCCGCGTCAACGGTAAACCACTCCGGAAACTCGTTCAGGCGGGGGTAGTTTATCGGCAGGTTCAGGTGTTCGCGGTGGCGCGGCAGGTCGAACTGTAGCACCCCCTGCCAGTCGGCGTCGGCGGTCAGCGCGACGGTCAGGTCATCCCCGCGACGGATTGCCCCGACACGCAGGTCACTGCGCCACGGGCGGGGTACGACGCCCTGCGTGTAGTGTAACGCCACCATCAGCGCGGTGCGAGCGGTGTTGCCGTCGCCATACCAGCCTTCTACGATGCCATCGTCCCGTTGCTTGCTGAGAAAGTGGGGCAGTACCGCCTCCAGCCAGCGGAAGCCACTTTCCACCGGTAGGCGGTTCACCAGCAGTAGCGCGCCCTCGATGGAGTCGGCGAACGAGTCCGCGCCTTCCCACAGCAGATACTGCGGCTGGTGGATGTTCTGGAGGGCGCGTCGGGCGGCATCGATGAACCTCTCATCCCCCGTCGCCATGCCGAAGGTGTAGACGCCGCTCAGCGCGTAGCCCCATGTATCGGGCACAGCGCGATTGCGCACCTCGGCGGTGGAGGCGGTCAGCAGACCGTACCACAACCCGTCGGCATTGCGCGCTTTCTCCAGCAGGCGTGCGAACATCTGCCGCAGGGATCGTTCGTAACGGCGCGCCTTTGACGGGTTTGCCCGCTGCATCATCACGTAAAGCTCCGACAGCCCACCGATAATCTCGTTGCCGTGGTCGTTCAGGCTTAGCACGTCGCTGATGGGCTGGTGGCGGGAGAAGTCCCACCGATGGGCGGGCAGCCCGCCGTTGCGTGGAATCACCTCCAGACAGTAGGCGTCGCCGATGCGTTCTGCCCAGCGCAGGTAGCGTTCCTCTCCCGTCATCGCGTAGAGACGGCTGAGCACCTGCAGCAGTTCACCGTTCACTTCGGTGTCATCGGCGGGCAGGTTGCCGAAGTCGGAGCGGACGGGAGCGTGTTCGAAGATGGCATCTATCAGCTCGGTCATGCGCTCCGTCCACCAGCCCCTGCCCATCACTTCGGTCATGGGCAGCAGTCCGTCCTTACAGTATTCCGCCGCGCCGAAGATGAGGCGGCGGATGTCCACCTCGGGATACACGAACCCTTTCTTCTCCAGGTCATACCAGTCGGGCAGCGCGCCCACGCGGTTGGTCAGTTTGCGTTCGTTATCGAAGGTGCGTTTCAGGTCGGTGAGTCGCTCGGGGGCGATGAAGTGGGCGGTCAGGTACAGGAAGGGCATCAGGTCGGCGGCGTTATCGTTGGGCGCCCACACCCGCTGGTCGGTGCGGCGGGGCAACAGGTCGATCTCCTTGTCGCGGATTGCCCACCAGCCGTTTAGCACGCCCAGCGCGCGGCAGAAGGCGCGTCGGGCAATCTCCCCGCGACGCAGTGCCTCCTGTACCGGCTCCCGTTGCGCACGCCAGGGGTCTGCGGCACCCAGCACCTGTGGCAGCATCATCCACCAGCGGCTTCCAACGAACACGTGCCCGCCCGAGTGCGCGTCGAAACGGAAGTTCTGCTCCGCCCGAAAGACGCGATACGCCTGCCGTATCTCCTCCGCGGGCTGGCGGGCAATCTCGATGGGGAAGCCGCCGGGCGCGCGCTCTTGCTCTCCCAGCTCGCACAACAACCCGCGCGGCGCGACGCACGCGAAGATGTCGGCAAAGTCGAAATGCTCTTCCAACCCCGGAAAGTTCCAGCAGGGGCAGTGCCCGTTTTTCATGTTTTCCACTGTGGTCAGCCAGCCGCTGCTGCAGGCGATGCGCACCCGCTCGTCCAGCGCGGCGGCGTACATGGTGGTCTCTCCGCCCAGCGACAGACCCACTACCCCGATGCGTCTGGCGTCCACCTCCGGTCTGCTCACCAGATAATCGATGCAGCGCAGGCTATCCCACACGCGCTCGCCCATCAGCGACCAGTTGGCATGTTGCAGGTCGTGCGAGCCGATGTCGGGCGCGATGACCACGTAGCCCATCTCCGCCAGCGCGCGCCCGTACCAGTACAGCCCCTCGCCTTTGACCACCTGTTCGCCAGTGCCGCCGTGCCCGTGTAGTGCCAGCACCGCAGGCACTTTGCCCCGAACCCTGAACGGCACAGCCACCCAGACATGGACGCGCCGGTCGGGCAGAGTCTGCAGGGTTATCTCTTCCAGCACATATCCGCCTGCAGGTACTTCGATGCGCCGAAGCACCTGCGGCTGCAGCGGCACGCGCGACGGCGGTGTGCCTCCCATCATCAGTTCCACCAGCTTCTGGCGGCACTGCACCTGCCACCGCCGCGCCTCTGCGGACGTGTGTGCGTTGAAACGCATGCGACGTGGGGACGATTCCTGCATGTTATCTCTCCCTGTAAGATTGCCCAGAACGCTCTGCAAGTTTTTTTTCGTGAGGCAGGCACGAAAACCCTTGACAGGCGCGGTATCGCTGTGATATTATTGAAACGTATCAGTGAAAGGTATCAGTGATACCTTTCAATAAGGGCGAGGATACACTATGACATGGCGCAAACCGAGCATGGTGGACGTGGCGAAGCGAGCAGGCGTCTCGCAGACTACCGTCTCCTACGTGCTGAGCGGGCGTAAGGACGTGGTTATTCCCGAATCTACCCGCGAACGCATCTGGAGGGCAGCACGTGAACTGGGCTATCGTCCCAACAGCCTCGCGCGCGGTTTGGTCAAAGGCAAAACGCAGACTATCGGTGTGCTGATACCCCGTATGGACAGCAGCTTCCACGCGCTGATCATGGACGGTATTCAGGAGGTATGCACCACCGCAGATTACCGCGTGCTTCTTGCCGATTCGCGACATAACGGCGAGCTGGAAGCCAGACAGGTGGAGATGCTGCTGGAACACCGTGTGGACGGCATTATCTCTATCGCCGTTGCAGGGGCGTCTTCTGGCTCCTGGGTAAGGATGTTGAAACGCGAAAACGTCCCGCTGGTGATTGTAGATGAGCACACCTTTGAAGGCGAAGCGGACTGCGTGGTATCCGACGATGTGACCGGAGCGAAAGCAGCAGTAGAACACCTGATTCGGCTGGGACATCAGCGCATTGTACATCTCAGTGCGGGCACAGATATGAGTGCCGCACGTGACCGTTGCGCCGGATACCTTGCAGCCATGCAGGAGGCGGGCATCCAGCCACACGAGGGATGGGTCAAAGGCGACTCTTTCTTCATGTCTGTTGAACGCATCCACGAAATCGTGGCAGAACTGCTGGACCTGCCCGAACCGCCTACTGCCCTGTTTGCTGCGAACGATGACCTCGCCGCCGAAGCCATCGAGGTCGCTCGTCAGCGGAGCATTGCCGTGCCCCAGCAGCTGGCAATCGTGGGCTATGGCAATACAGAAGTCGGGCGTCACCTGCGGCTGACCACCGTCCATCAGGACCCGCGTCGGATGGGGCAAGAAGCCGCACGCCGGTTGATGCAGCGTTTGCAAAACCCGGATTTGCCTGTGGAGTGTATCCTGCTTCCCACGCAAC
The DNA here is from genome assembly GCA_028275265.1 of Armatimonadota bacterium. GTDB lineage: Bacteria > Armatimonadota > HRBIN16 > HRBIN16 > HRBIN16 > HRBIN16. Next base: position 20,364 of record JAPWUZ010000002.1, read on the forward strand.
TCGTCATTCGGGAAACGTGTGGAAGCGTGTACCGAGCACAAACCTGAGATTGCAGAAGGAGGTCGCTACCATGCAAGTATCACGACGTGCCTTTACGCTGATTGAGCTGCTTGTCGTTATCGCCATTATCGCGATACTGGCGGCGATCCTGTTCCCCGTATTCGCCCAGGCTCGCGAAAAGGCGCGGCAGGCATCCTGTATCAGCAACATGAAGCAGATAGGGCTGGCAGTGCTGATGTATGCGCAGGACTTCGACGAGACGCTCCCCCTCAACCGTATCTTCTCGTTCACTCCGGAGCTGTCGTATGTCACCTGGCGCTGTGTGGTGCAGCCCTACATCAAGAACGAGGGAGCATGGCTCTGCCCATCGGCTCCACGTCATCTGAACGAGTTCTACTGGCCTCTCTGGATTGGTTCGCCCTTCATCGGCGGCAAAGGCTGTGTGTGCGATGTCACCATGACGCTGGACGACTTCAATGCGGAGCCGAAGCGTTTCCGTGGTCTTGCCAACTATGCCTCTAACGGACACATCTCCTGGTACATCCGCACGCTGGCTTACTTCCAGAAACCGGCAAGCACCATCATGGTTCTGGAGACGCACGATATGTGGCCCGACCTGGAGGCGTGGACAATCCCGTGGCAGTACTACAACGTCACCTGCGGAAGCCTGCCGTTCTGGCACAACAAGAGCGGCAACTGGGCGATGGCGGATGGACACGTGAAGTGGATGCGCCTCGCCGCGACGCTGGCACCGGAGTTCCTGTGGGACAACGAGCCTATTAGCTACCCAGACCAGCCAGCGTGGACGGTGCAGGGGCTTCTGGATGCCATACCACCGTGTTATCGGTAAAGTCCGTCCCCTCTCCCATCGGGAGAGGGGCTCATCTTCCTTACAGTGAGGTGAAGCAGACATGCGTCGTGAGATACCCACGCCTGTTGCTCTGATCATCGTGGTTGTGGTCATCCTGCTCGTGGGTGTGGCGTACTGGTGGGCAACCAAACCCGATAAAGGCATGAACGAACAGGCGATGCGCCAGGAGTTGCTGGAGCGTGCTCGCAAGGGGCAATTACCCGGCGTTACTCCTGAAGTGATGCAGAGGCTCGAGCAGCAGGCAGGCAAAAAGTAAACGCTGAATATACCCTCTGGCAAACCATTTTAGAGAGGGGAGGTTACAAGAAAGTACGGTGCCCCAGAGCGAACCAATGGATGTCCTGCTCTCCACCGATGTGGGGGCAGAGATCGATGACCAGTGGGCAATCGCCCATCTGGCCTTAAGCCCGCGCGTGAACCTGCTGGGCATTGTCACCACGCATACCCCTTATCTGACGGCGCAAAGTTCCGCAGAGATCGCGCAGGAGGTGCTGAACCACCTGCCGCTTCGGGAGAAACCGCCCGTTGTGCCCGGCTCCAGCACGCCGCTGGAGAGCGCGGACAAGCCGCAGCAGAACGAGGGCATTGCGTTCATTTTGGAAACGGCGCGGTGCTACTCGCCGGAGAAGCCGCTGACGCTACTCACCATTGGTGCGGCGACCGATGCCGCTTCGGCCCTGCTGTTAGACCCTTCGATAGCGCAGCGGGTGCGGATGGTGTCCATGGCGTTTCACAGCGTGCAGAACGGGGGGCGCGAGTTCAATGTGCAGAACGACCCCAAAGCGTGGCAGGTGATTCTGGAGACTTCGGTGCCGCTCACCATCGGGAGTGCGGAGATGTGTATCCGCTATCTCACCCTTTCGCGTGAGCGGGCGAAGGAGCTTTTTGGTGGAATCAGCCAGGCGGCAGACTATCTGGTGGGGCTGCTGGAGTGGTGGTTTGCCGAACATTCGGACACCTGCCGCGCGGTAACAGGCAAGGAGGACGCCTGGCCCATCTGGGATGAGACGGTCACCGCGCACCTGCTGGGGTTGACCGAAGTAGAGGTTTTGCCCCGCCCCCGTTTACTGGACAATCTGGATTTGGAGTTCCGCTCCGGCGAGGACACCATCCGATGGATTAAGGCGGTACATAGCGACGCGCTCTGGAGCGACCTGATTGCGTTGCTGCGGTGGTAAGGCGCGTTTGCGCCAGTGCGAGCCTGACCGCCTATTCCTGCGGCAGAGAGCAAGCCGATGTTAGACACGGCGAAGGCACCAGCCACACATCGGGACAGCATGCCCGTGGGGAAGCGAGCAAAGCTTCCCCTGTCCGTTCTGCTCGCCGGAGCAGGCGGTGTCCTGCTCGCGCCGCCGGTGTGCATCTGGGTCTTCCGCAGCGAAATCCTGTATCGCTCGGCGGACTTGGCTTCCAGCTCTTTGCCCGTTGCTGCCGTTGTGGTTTTGCTTGCGCTCTTGCTGGTGCGTCGTCTGTTTCCCCTGCTGGGCAGGCGCGAGGTGTTGTGGATGTACGCGGTGGTGACTGCCACCGTTGGCATCTCCACGATGGGCATGGTGCAGTTTCTCGTCACCTCGCTGGCCGCGCCGTTCTGGTTTGCCAATGCGGGCAACCGGTGGGAGGAGTTCTGGGCGCATATCCCTGCATGGGTTGCGCCGCGCTCACCAGAGGTGGTGAAGGGTTTCTTTGTGGGGCAATCCAGTCTCTATCTGCCTCAGGTGTGGAAGGCGTGGCTGGTACCGGTGCTGGTGTGGGCGGGTTTCATCGCGGTGCTGCTGGTGGCACAGTTCTGTCTGGCGGCAGTGTTCAGCCTGCACTGGGCGAAGCGTGAACGCCTCACCTTCCCGATGCTGCAGCTGCCGCTCGTGCTCACCCAGCAACGGTCAGCCCGCAAACCGATGCTCTGGGTGGGCATCGCGCTGGCGGTGGGGATACAGGGGCTGAACGCATTACACTACATGGTTCCATCGGTGCCCGAGCTGCGCGTGTTGCCTACCGAAATCGGCAGCCGACTGCCTCCACCCTGGAACGGGATAGGCACGCTCTATCTGACCTTTTACCCGAGCGTCATCGGGCTGTTCGCACTGGTTCCCACGAATATCCTCTTCTCCTGCGCCTTCTTTTTCGCGTTGACGAAGGGTGAGAACCTGATGGCAGGAGTATGGGGGCTGAATCAGGCAGGGGGTGGCGGCTCCGGCTTTCCCTACGCAGGAGAGCAGGCACAGGGAGCCATCGTGGCGTTTGCGCTGGTGGTGGCGTGGTCTGCACGGGAGCGGTTGAGGGAATCGCTGCGCCACCCAGCGGAAAGGCTGTGGTGGGTGGCTTTCGCTGTCTCGCTGGCGGCGTTGATAGCCTTTGGCATCGCGCTGGGTTTGCGTCCGGCGACGGCGGTGACGCTGTTTGCGGTCTTCTTTTTGTGTATGGTGAGCATCGGCTGGCTGAGGGCGGCACTGGGACCTATCTGGAACCCCGGCAACGACGTGGCGTGGTGGACGCGCGCGCTGGTGCGCTCGCCCATGTCGGTTTCGGAAGGGGTGGGACTGGCGTACCTCCGCTGGTTTTCGTTTGGCGACTTCCGGGCGCACGCCCTGCCGACCTACTCCGAAATGCTGGTGCTCGCCGATGCGTCGCGCATTCCCCGCAAGCCGTTTCTGGTGTCGCTGGGCATTGCTTCCCTGCTGAGCATCTTCGCCAGCCTGTGGATTGCGTTGGACGTGTACTACCGCCACGGCGCGTCATCCGCCATCACCGACCAGTGGCGCACGTATCAGGGCAGGCTCGCGTTCGATATCCTGCGTTCCCAGCTGGACGGTCTCGCGCCTCAGCCCGGCGCTTCGCAGCTGCTGGCGGCAGGATGGGGAGCGGTGTTTGTGCTGTTGCTGCAGGCGGCACGGCATCAGTTTCTATGGTTTCCACTGCATCCGGGCGGGTTTGTCATGGCGCAGAGCGGTGCGCTGGAGTGGATGTGGGTGCCGATTGTGATAGCCGGTCTGGTCAAAGCAGCGATACTGAAAGCGGGTGGGTTACGCCTTTATGAGAAGGCTGTTCCCTTCTTCATCGGGTTGATTGTGGGCGATTACGCGATATGCGGTGTGATGGCGTTTGCCAGCTGGTTGTTCCACATCCCTCTGTACAAACCGTTTCCGGTGTGAGGTGAGATGTGTCGGACCTTCTGCCCCGCCTGCTTCATCCCGCTTTTTGGTACCGGCAGCGACAGCCGGCGGAAATGTACGGCTTCTGGCACTGGACGGGCGCGGAAGATTTGCGCGAGGCGGTACACCGCACGGGAGTGAATGCGACCTCTTTCCATTTACCGTTGCATCTCCTGAAGGATGAACGCGGTCGATACGGCGTTCGCCCTCTGCCTGCACCGGTACAGGTACACACCCGCCGCAGCATGGAGCTGGAGTTTGACGCGCCAGTGGGTCTGGCGCAGATCAATCTGCTGGTGAGCACCTCCAACTCGCACGCCGAGGCGGTGGGGGAGCTGTTTGCGGCGAAGGCATCCGCAACGCCACTTGCCCGGGCGCAAACAGAGCCGCGCTGCCAGCCGCACCTCGTGCTGCAGCCGTCAAAGCCACTGCCCGCAGGGAGGTACCGGGTGCGCATCGAGGTGCGCAAGTCTCACGCCCACGTGTGGCTGGGACAGGCGGCGCAGGAAGGTACGCTGGTACGCCTGAGTGACCTGATCCTGCACGGATGGGGCATCATCGGCGAGTGGAAAGATGCCAGCGGGAAATCTCAGCCTTTTACCCGCGCATCCCGGCACGATACGCCCGTGCCGCTGGGAACTTCCACTTTTGTGACCCTGGCAAACCTGCACGTCGACGCCGGGGCAGGCATCGGTGAACATAATAACGCCTTCTTTGTGGTGTATCCGGACTGGTTCTGGCAGATGCATCCGCAAGCTGCCATGCGCGACCGTGACGGCAATATCATCCGTGCTGGCGAGAACCCATGGATTGCCTTCGATGACCCGGTGTTGACCGACGCCACCCTGCGCCAGATGCGCGAGACCGTGCCCTTGCTGCGCCAGCAGAAACGGGTGCGCTACTGGGTGATTGGCGGGGAACAGGGCTACCCGGATTACTTCGGGTTGCCGGAAGGCGATTTTCGACCTGAGTTTCTGGCGCATTACCGTGCCTGGTGCCGACAGTACGGTTTGCCGGAAAGCGAAGACGTTTCTCAGTGGCGTCGGTTTCGCGAAGCGGCGATGACCGAGCGGTTTGCCCTTTACACCGCCCACCTGCGCCGGTTAGACCCCAGCCGTCCTGTTTTCATACCCACGCACGGCAACCCGTTCGCGCTGGATTTCCGCGTGAAGATGGGCTATCCCCTTGCCGACCTGGCGGGTGTGGCAGACGGCTTCGAGGCGGGTCCCATCTCCATTGACGACGATGCCGAGCGGGTCCATCGGCTGACGCTGGATATGCAAACGTCGTTCGGGGTGCTGGTGGTGGCGCCGCGTCTGGCGAACAAGCAGCTGGACAGCCGGGCACAGGGAGGTGGCAGGAGCTTTTCCCCCGCATCCGCACGGCGAGCGGTTTACGAGGCACTGGGGTTGGGCGTGTGGCATATCGGGCTGGTGCAGTGGCGAGGTTCTCTGCCCGACGGCGAGTGGGGAATCAGCGGCACTCCTGCCGAAGCGGAGTGCAAACGCCTGTTTGCCGAACTGCGGGCAGCCGCACCGTGGCTGGAAGGCTGTTCCCGTCTGCAGCCGCAGATGGGCGTTTTTATCTCGGACGCGACATGGCGGCGGTGGTGGCAGCACCGGTGGACTCTGCTCTACAACTTCGCCTGCTCGCGGGGATGGCATACGCTGTTTGTGCATGACACACAGTGTGAAGCCGACCTTGCGCGGACGGTGCCCGTTTTGCTCAGCGTGGATAACCCTGTGCTTTCACCGCAGGCTCACCGTGCGCTGGGCGAGTACCTCCGCGCGGGAGGAAAGGTAGTGGCGGTGGGTGCACTGGCGGAACAGGATGAGGACGGCAACAGCCTGGCACCATTGCCGGGCAGTGTCATCCGCCTGCCCGATGACACGCCGGGTGAGCCGGTGACTGTTATCCACCAGACCTCCACCGACCGCGGTGCGGCTACCTGGTACGCGAAGGTGCACCCTTTGCCGGTGGGACAAATAGAGCGGCAGATAGAGCAGACGGCATCATTGCGCCCGGTGATGGTATCCGCCTCCGACAGCGCAGGCTGGGCGAAGGGCGTGGAGTGTCTGCCTCTCACCGACGGCACGAATCTGGTGGTGGTGTTGCTCCACCGGGCGGATTTCGCGCGTGAGGTGCAGGTGTCGCTCTGCCCGCAGCTTCTCGATGGGGCTGAGCCAACCTACGTCGTGCGCGATGCCATTAGCGGGGAGGTGCTCAGCCGCAATCTGCCCGTTCGTGTCTCACTGCAGCCGTACGGCACGCGTCTGCTGGTACTGGAGCGGGATGTTTCCCGCGCGGCGTGCGAAGCGCAAATCCGGAACGCAGAAGACGCTATCGTGCGCTGGCGCAGGCTGGGTGTGGACACGGTTGCCTTCGAGGCATGGCTTGCCGCTGCACGCTCGCACTACGGGGCGCAGCGGTTCGCCAAAGCGTTTGCCCTGACGAGACAGATAACCGAAAGCATGGCGATATGCCCTGTGGCGACTCGGACAGGCAGCGACTGGCGGATAGGGGCGACAGTCTGGCAGCCGGATGCTCAGCCCGCGGTGGGGGCGCGGGTGCGGGTGCGCCTGGTTCCCGATGCCTTTCGCTGGCGCAGGATGGAGCCACATGCAGATGGTCGGTACTCCCTCGTGCTGAAAGAAAGCGACCTGCTTCACGTTTACAACCCGATGGAGGCGAAGTATGTGGCTCTCACGGAAGGTCTCCTGCTCGTCTTTGAAGCACGTCTGGGCAGCCGGCAGGGAGGCGCGCTACTGACTCTGGCGCAAGCGTAGCGTTCAAAAGCCGGATGGTGGCGGATGCTGATAGCCCGTGATCTGAAAGCGCAGCACCAATTGCTCCCTTTGCGGGTAACTGGTATAATGAGGTGGGTGATGAAGGATGTCGCAGGCGGCGTTGTTGAAACCGGCAAAGCAACCTGCACCTGCACGGCGCAGGTTCACGCTGAAGGAGTATCACTGGCTCGTGCAACAGGGGTTCTTTAGGGAAGACCGCGTAGAACTCATCGGCGGGGAGATTGTGCACATGGCTCCAACGGGACCAGAACACAGCATCAGCACCGACCGCATTGCGAGGTATCTGGTGATGTTGCTATCGGGCAAGCCATACTATGTCCGCATTCAAAATCCCCTCACTATCGGAGAACACGAGCCGGTTCCCGATGTGGCAGTGGTGCCCGGCAGTCCTGAAGACTACCGTCAGGCACACCCCAGCAGTGCCCTGCTGGTCATCGAGGTGGCGGACACCTCGCTGGAGTATGACCGCACGGTGAAGGCGAGCCTGTATGCCAGCGCAGGCATCCCCGAATACTGGGTGGTGAACCTCGTGGAGCGGCGGCTGGAGGTCTACCGCGAACCCACTTCGCCTGCGCCCGAAGCTCCTTTCAACGCGCTCTACCGCAGCCTGCGAATCTATCATCTGGAAGAGACCGTCTCGCCGCTGTTCGCCCCAGAGGTCAGTGTGAAGGTAGGGGAACTGATTCGTTAGGGCTTCTTCCGCAGCCATTCCCCGTACAATTGACATGTTTATCTCCTGCCGTCTTGCCAGAATATAGAGTGTAACCGGATACCAGGGATGGAGCACGCAGGATGGCAAGTCGCAAGTGGACACCGCTCTTGTTTCCACGGAGCTGGCAGCTGGTGGTGGTAGAAGTGCCTGCCGACCAGCTGGAGCATGTTTCGCGCCGCAACCGCCAGATATGGCGTCAACTCGCTCACGTCGACCCCGATCTGGCTCGCGAGGTGGAGCCGTTCCTCAACTTCTGCCTTGTCAATGGCAACACATCCGATCCGGTGATTCATAACACGCTGTAGGGGTCGATATCCACCTGCAACGCCCCTCCCTGGGGGGACGACATCCCACTGAGCGCGCGGTGCAACAAATCGGGTAACTCTTGCGGCTGGTAGCACTTGACCAGACAATGCCACCGCCAGAAACCGCGTAAGCGGGCTATCGGAGCCTGTACCGGTCCCAATACCTCTGCTTCGATATGCTCCGACTGTATCACCTCGCGGAGCCTGTCCGTCGCTCTGCGGCATATCTCCTCCGCTTTTGCCTCTTCAGGATGAGTGGCGAGAATGTTCGCCAGCCGTGAGAAAGGCGGGTAGCGCAGCTCCTCGCGGTGTGCGATTTCACGTTCATAAAACTGCAGGTAGTCATGGGTGGCGGCGGTCTGTACTGCCTCGTGTTCGGGGTTGAAGGTTTGCATGATGACCTCGCCCGGCTGGTGTGCCCTGCCCGCTCTGCCTGCCACCTGTGTGAGCAGCTGGAACGCCCGTTCGCCGGCACGGAAGTCGGGGATATGCAAGGCAGTATCCGCACTCACCACGCCCACCAGCGTGACCTTCGGGAAGTCCAGTCCCTTTGCCACCATCTGCGTGCCGATAAGCACATCCGCTTCGTGTGCGCGGAAGCGTGCCAGCAACACATGGTGTGCCCCCTTTCGGGTGGTGGTATCGCGATCCATGCGTAGCAGGCGCGCCTCGGGGAAAAGGTGCTGCATCTCCTCCTCCACCCGCTGTGTGCCCAGACCGAAGGGGTAAATGTGCGCGGAGCCGCACGAGGGACACTTTTCAGGCACACTTCGGCGGTAGTCGCAGTGGTGGCAGCGCAAGGAATGGTCTACCTTGTGGTAGGATAACGATACCTCGCAACGAAGACACTTCATGACATATCCGCATTTTCGGCACATCACAAACGAGGCATATGCCCGCCGATTCAGGAACAGAATGACCTGCTCGCCCCTCTGCAGGCGTTCGGCAATCGCCTCTGCCAGCTGCTGGCTGAAGACGCCTCCTCGCGCCCGTGGGGAATCGCGCATATCCACCACGTGCACCGACGGCAGGGGACGCCCTTCGACGCGCGCGGGCAGGTGCAGGAGGGTGTGCATCCCCTGCTGCGCCTCGTAGAACATCTCCACCGACGGCGTAGCACTGCCCATCAACAGCACCGCTCGCTCCCGACGCGCTCGCTCTAGAGCCACCGTGCGGGCATGGTAGCGCGGCACGTGCTCCTGCTGTTTGTACGCCCCCTCGTGCTCTTCGTCGATGACAATCAGCCCCAGATTCTCCAGAGGGGCAAACACCGCCGACCGCGCCCCGACGACCACCCTCGCCCGCTGTTCCCGTGCGCGGCGCCACTCGTCAAACCGCTCCCCTGCCGACAGTGCGCTGTGCAGCACCGCCACCAGATTGCCGAAGCGAGCCCTCACCGCCTCCACTACCTGCGCCGCCAGCGCGATTTCTGGCACCAGAATCAGCGCACTTCGCCCCCGCGATAAAGCCTGAGATACCGCCCGAAGATACACCTCCGTCTTACCGCTACCCGTCACGCCGAACAGCAGGAAGCTGCGATGCTCGCCCGAATCGATCGCCTGCCCGATGGCGGACAGACATCGCTCCTGGTCGGGAGTAACCCGCAGAGTTGCATTTGCCCCCGACGGTCTTATCTTTCCGAACGGCGAGCGGTAAACGGGCACATCGGCGAAATCCACCACCCCGCGCACCTGTAGGCTCTTCAGCGCGCTGGCGGAGACCCCTACCTGCCGCAGCAGTTCCGCCATCGGCAACATCTCCTCCTGCGCCACAGCTAGCGCGCGCAGCAAAGCCGCCTGCGCCGGGGCTCGCGAGGCACACGCTTCCGCCAGAGCCTCTGCCTGCTCTGGTGAGATGTTCAGGCGAACATGTCTCAGCACACGCGCCCTGGCGGTTGCCGCCTCCAGCAAGTTCTTCTGCTCCACCAGCCCGCGCCGCTTAAGCCGGTAAAGCGCGGTGTTGAACAGCGTCGCGCCCAGCTGCGCCTTCGCCGTCGCCTCAGGCAGTTGCCCCCCTGCAGACTGCAGCAGCTCCAACAAGCGACGTTCGGGGGCGTTCGGGGAGAGTTCCCACAGCTCCTGCTGCTGCACCTGTGGCGTGAGGCAGAGCACGCGCTGCACCTTCGCCACCATCTCGGTGGGCGCAAGCAGGCGCACCGCCGCCGCCAACCCGCAACAGTATTCCTGTGCCAGCCACTCCGCCAGCGCGAGGCGGTTCTCATCCAGAGGCAGGCTTCCTTCCACCACGTCGATTACCTGCTTGAGCTTCCCCGCCTCGCGAGGCTCCATCAGGGTGCGCCGTGCCACGTAGCCCAGCACCTCCTGCCCGCTGAACGGCACCAGCACGCAGCTGCCCACCTGCACCTTTGGCTCCAGCGCACGGGGCAGCAGATAGGTAAACACCTCCTGTATCGCCGCAGGCAGGTCCACCACCACGTCCACGACCGATTGTTGCAGACGCTTCGCACTTTCCATCGGTAATACCCCGCAGGGATATTGTATCCGTATTTGTGGTCCGCGCAAAGGGGGCGGAAAGGCTGTAATGCATTTCCCGCAAAAAGCGTCTATAATACTGGTGGGAGGGGAATAGCAATGCGCGCCCTGTTGGCTCTGCTCACAACTGGTATCCTGTGCATGGCGTGGCTGTTGCCGACGGCAGCGCAGCAACCGGCGAACGTGCCTGCGGCGCTGTCTGGTGGGGATTCGTCGTACCTCCGCTACACCGACGTATTCATCGGTCGCAACACGCGCGGTCCCTATCTGCTTTCGTGGAAAGGTGTGCTGAGCCGGAGCGAGCGGGTGGTGGTAGATGGGCGCACGCTCACGCGCGGCGAGGAGTACACCCTCGACTACGCGGCGGGCACGTTAACCTTCACGCAGCCTTTGCGTAACGGGAGCATGGCGCAGGTAACCTACGAGGTGGACGCGAAGACCGCTCAGCGCAATCCGCGGACGCTGCAACTGCCGCTGGACATGGAGCTGCTAAACGCCGCGCGGGGCAAACTCGCCCTGACGGGTGCCTACTCCGCCTCGCTGGATAAACCGGGTAAGGAGACTACCTTGCTGGGTCTGACGGGTGAGCTGTTGCCTGCGGGAAGCACCCAGATTAGTGCGACCTTCCTGACCGACCCCAACGCGCGAGGGCGAATCGATGACAAGAGCGGTCTGCGCCTGCAGGCGACCGCCAAAAGCGACCTCGCTGAATGGACGCTGAGTTACCTGCGTACCGGGCGCGAGTTCGCCGGAGCGCAGGCATGGAAAGTAAAGCCCGATACCGATGCGTTCAGCACCGCACTGAAGATGATGCTAAGCCAGCGACTGAACCTGTCGCTGGGTTACCAGCAGAGCGAACTGGGCGGATCGAGAGCAGAGGGCACGTCCGCAACCCTCTCCTACGCCCCTGCCGAAGGGGTGCGGGCGGTGGTCTCGTATCTGAATCAGGAGAACCCCCTCGCTACCGTGACCACCACATCCGCATCGGTGAGTGTGCATCGCGGTGCGCTGGCGGCTGGCATCGAGCGGCACACACAGGAACAGCAAAGCCTGCTGCAGGGGCGTTCCGAAGTCACCACCGACCGCCTGACGGCACAGGTGAACCTCACCCCGAACACGCAGGCGCAAGCGTTGCTGGAGCAACAGCGGCTGACAGGCTTGCAGGGCACTACAGAACGTTCGACCGCTGCAGTCGGCGTGACGACCTCCCCTGCACAGGGGGTGCAGGTGCGCACGGGCATCCGCTACGACGAAATCGGTGAGAAGCAGCAGACGGA
>JAPWUZ010000109.1 GCA_028275265.1 Armatimonadota bacterium
GGTACCAGGACGCGACCGTCGTATTCTGCTTCGACCGAAATCACCGACATGAGAGATCACCCTCTCCATTATACCACGTTTCCTCGCGTTACCTTTTGTGTGGCACTGGAGGCAGTAGCTGCTTCAGGCGGTAGATTTCGTCACGAATCTCTGCGGCACGCTCGAACTCCAGCGCCTTCGCCGCCGCTTTCATCTCTTTCTCCAGCTCGGCGATGACGCTGTGGATGTCCTCCGGCGTGGCGTTTTCGGGCAGGGAGGGGCGCGCCGAATATTCGGCTCGCTTCTCCGCCACCTTTTCCGCCCGCACCACCTCCCGCACTGCTTTGACAATGGTCTGCGGGGTGATGCCGTGCGTCTCGTTATACTCCATCTGAACGCGGCGGCGGCGGTTGGTCTCGTCAATCGCGCGCTGCATGGAGCGGGTGATGTTATCCGCATACAGGATGACCTGTCCGTTCACGTTGCGCGCCGCGCGACCGATGGTCTGAATGAGCGAGGTCTCGGAGCGCAGGAAGCCCTCTTTGTCCGCGTCCAGAATAGCCACCAGCGACACCTCTGGCAGGTCTAACCCCTCGCGCAGCAGGTTGATACCCACCACCACGTCGAACACGCCGAGACGCAAATCGCGCAGAATCTCCGCCCGCTCGATGGTCTGCACATCCGAGTGCAGGTACTGAACGCGGATACCCAGCTCTTCCAGGTAGGCGGTGAGGTCTTCCGCCATCTTTTTGGTGAGGGTGGTTACCAGTGTGCGCTCGCCGCGCTCTACCCGCTGCCGAATCTGCTCTACCAAATCGTCGATCTGCCCCTTCGTCGGCTTGACGATGACCTCCGGGTCTACCAGTCCCGTCGGGCGGATGAGCTGCTCCACAATCTGCTGGCTGTGCTCGCGCTCGTAGGGACCTGGCGTGGCGGAGACAAAGATGACCTGCTTCCAGAGTTTCTCCAGCTCCTCGAACTTCAGCGGACGGTTGTCCAGCGCGGAGGGCAGGCGGAAGCCGTATTCCACCAGCGTCTCCTTGCGCTGGCGGTCGCCGTTGTACATGCCGTGCAGCTGTGGGATGGTCTGGTGCGATTCGTCGATGAACACCAGATAATCTTCCGGGAAGTAGTCCAGCAGGGTATGGGGACGCTCACCGGGTTGCCGCCCGTCGAAGTAGCGGGAGTAGTTCTCGATACCCGAACAGTAGCCCAGCTCGCGCATCATCTCGATGTCAAACTCCGTGCGTTGCCTCAGGCGTTGCGCTTCGAGCAATTTGCCCGCTGTCTCAAAACGAGCGCACTGCTCTTCCATCTCCTGCCGTATCTGCTCGATAATGCTCTCCAGCCTGTCCCAGGGCGTGACGTAATGTGTGGCAGGGAAGATGCTCACGCTGTTGCGTGACTGCAGTACCTCGCCCGTCAGCGGGTCGACAAGGGTGATTTTCTCCACCTCATCCCCGAAGAACTCCACGCGGGTGAGGATGTCCTCGTCGGCGGGCAGGATTTCCAGCACGTCGCCCCGCACGCGAAAGGAACCCCGCTCCGTGAGGAAATCGTTGAAGTTGAATTGCATGCGCACCAGCTGGCGACGAATCTCTTCCAAATCGTACGCTCTGCCCCGATGCAGCACCAGCACCTGCTGTTTGTACTCTTCGGGCGAACCCAAGCCATAGATGCAGGATACACTGGCAACCACAATCACATCACGCCGTTCCAGCACCGCCTGGGTTGCCGCGTGGCGGAGGCGATCGATCTCGTCGTTGATGGAGGCGTCCTTCTCGATGTAGGTATCGGTTTGCGGGATGTATGCTTCGGGCTGGTAGTAGTCGTAGTAGGACACGAAATACTCCACCGCGTTCTCAGGGAAGAACTCGCGAAACTCCTGCGTCAGCTGGGCGGCGAGGGTCTTGTTGTGCGCGATGACCAGCGTGGGGCGATTGAGCCGTGCGATGACCGATGCCATCGTGAAGGTCTTTCCGCTGCCCGTCACGCCCAACAGGGTTTGATAGCGGTAGCCCTTCAACACGCCTTCCACCAGCTTCTCGATCGCTTGCGGCTGGTCGCCTTTCGGGGTGTAGTTCGGGTTCAGTTTGAAGGTATCCATGTTCCTCGCCTCCACTGCGAGGAGTCTACCCGATAGTGTGGTACAGGCGCAACCCGGTTGTTACCGTGCGCCGTCGGGGTTGCCGTTGCCGCCGCGCCGTCGCAGCTCCTCCTCCAGCTCGCGCAGGCGTGCTTCCAGCTCGGCGCGTCTCCGGGCTTCCTCTTCCGCACGGCGTTCTGCCTCCCGCACCCGAAGGGCTTCCTCTTCCGCGCGTCGCTCTGCGTCCTGCAGCTGGCGCAGCAGTTCGAGATACTCTTCCGCCGTCTGCTGGGGGGAGGGCAGGAAGCTGCGCGACGTCGGGTCCCAGAGCAGCACCTGGTATCCCTCGTCCTCTGCGCGCACCACAATAGACAACCCCAGCAGTTCGCTGTGCGCCCACCACTCGCGGTCGTTCGGTCGTTCGTTGGGTATCAGTTCATATTCGTCGCCTTTCAGGCGATGGAGCATCACCGGCTGCACCAGGTAGTCGCGAAGCACGTCCACAAGGATGTATTCCTTCACTCCTAACCGCTGGTAGAGCCGATATTTGCGGTACATATCCTCGCCTGCGGTCGAGCGGGAAGTCAGTTCGAAAATCACATCCGGCGCCTTGCCCTCTTCCCACACCTTCCACGTCGGGCGCCACGGACGCTTCGGCACCCCGAAAACCACGTAAATATCGGGCGCGACGCGCTGGCGTGGGTTGCCCTCAATCCAGTACATAAACTGATTGCCTGCGACGTATACGTCTTCCCGCCCCGCAAAGTATGCCTGCAGGGCAGCAATCAGGTACACCATCGTCTGCAAGTGTTCCGGGCTTTCTGCCATTGGCTTGCCATCCGAATACGGGTAGAACACCGCTTGCTGCTGTTGCGAGACGGACATACTCACCACCTCGCCTCTATTATATCCGAACCCCCTGCAGGAAGAGAAGCCATCCGCGCGTAAGGTTAAGGCATTAGCCGATAGCGAGGTAGATACGGTGAAGCGAATTGAAGGGACTTTCATCCAGTTTTGGGCGAGTATGCGCGAAATCAGCGCGGCGCAGTGGGAACAGGAAATCACGGCGATGCGTGCGCTGGGCTTTCACACCATCATCCTGCAGTGGATGCAGTCGAACGGTGCAAACCTTTTCGAGCCGTCTGACCCGTTCCCACCGATACTCGACCTGGCAAAAAAGCATGGGATGCGTATGGTCTTCGGGTTGCGCCACGATAGCCGCTGGTGGCGCGAGTGGGGTAACGCGGAGTATCTGCGCGAAGAGGCGAGGGAAAGCGTCGCGCTGGCGCGGGAAGTATACCGTCGCTACGGGAAGCACCCTGCTTTCGGCGGGTTTTACATCCCCTACGAGTTGTGGGACGGTTCGTTCAACGAGGCGCAGATGGAGAACCTGCGTGAGCTGTTACACACCATCGGCAGGGCGTGCCGCCAGCTCGCGCCGTCTAGTCCCGTCATTCTCGCGCCGTTCTTCGCGGGCTTGCTGTCGCCGGAGCGATTCGAACAGATGTGGCTGAAGTTGTTACAGGGCAGACCGGTAGACGTGGTTGCCCTGCAGGACGGCGTGGGGGCGCGCGGCTGGGATGACCAGATTGAGGAGCGCGTCACGCCGTACTTTGCGGCGATGCACAGAGCATGTCGCCAGCACGGCGTGAAGCTGTGGTGTGACCTCGAGTGCTTCCGTCTGACAAACGCGAACCCCTCTCGCCCCCAATTTGCTCCCGCCTCGGCAGAGCGTGTGATACGACAGCTCCGGGTGGTTTCTCCTTACGTGGAGCGGGTGGTCATCTTTGATTTCTACCATTATATGAGCCCCTACCGCGGGGAGGCGCACCGGACGCTGTACGAAGGGTATCTGAAGGCGATCAGCAAGGGATAGCCTGCGTTTGCATGTGCACTCAGAGGGCGAACCTCCCGGTGAGCCGACCCTCGCCCGTCCTCGCTGCGGGCGGGGAGGAGAGTGTACGTCTCGGCGAGAGCTTCGCCCTCCAATCTCCAATCGGTTACTTCACTTTCACCACCTGTTCGGTCTGCTGCACGAGAGGCAGGAGTTTGGCGTCGATATCCGCTTCGTCCGTTCCCACATTCGCCTTAAAGAGGAACCAGTGTTCCACATGCTCGACGGAGCCTCCTGAGGGTATCTTGCCCAGAGGTCCCAGCGTCTCCATCTCCAGCATATCTGCGTTGGTAAAGGTCTCCGTATTGCAGCCATAATCAGGATAAGTGACGCTGGGGTCATAGCCATAGCGTTTCAGAAACACTTCGCCGTTCAGCACGTAAGCCGCCCAGCCCTGCTTGTTGAGCATTCCCACTTTCTGTTTGCCTTTATCGTCTTTGGGAACGTTTGGGTCCTGCTTGAGCTGGATATAGCGGGTGCCCCATATCCAGCGCGGGTCACGCATGTCCGTGTAGTGCCACAACACCAGAGCGCGGGCGGGCAGCAGATACTCCGAGTGCGGGATGTAGGGTTCCTGAGGAAAGATGGCTCGTCCGCCCGGAGCCATTACGGTCAGGCACCAGGGGGAGGCTTCGATGTCCCACAGGTTCTTGTTAATGAGCCGATGCACCAGTTTCACATGGTTCCCGTCGGGCGACAGGGTAATCTCGATCTGTTTCTGGATGCCTGTGGAGGGTTCCACAGGTTGGGTCAGGGTAAGGGTTTTGCCATCCCAGGCATACTGCACCGGGTCGTTGTCCGGGGCGTAGGTACGGGGCATCTGTTCAGGAGCGTGCCACAGCCGGTGCCCGCCGTACGAACGCCACTCGCTGCCCCCGGTTTTGCCGAGTTCTTCTTTCACTTCGTGGAACAGGTTCTGCCCGCCGACGAAGCCGCACCGGATAACCCGAGGTCCCACATCGGTCGTGACGATAATCTCTATCTGTCCGTTGCTCAGGCGTATGCAGTTCTGCCAGCCTCCATAGCGGACTTTCTCCTGAAATTGCAATTGCCCTGCGGACGCTGCAGAGAGCAGAGCAGGGATAAACAGCCCCACCGTTCGCCATGACATGGCGATGACACCTCCTTTTGTCCAGCTTTCTCTTCGCAGGCACATTCGCGTTGGGGAGAAAGGGTTCCTGCTCGGGGACGGACTCGTCCGGGCGGACCTGCGTATCGTAACCAGTTGTTCCAGTCCTCTGCTTCTGCTACAATAACAAGGCTGCGAATCTTCGGCTGGAGGCTGGTCATGCGGCGTTACACTGGTTGGGTTCTCGGAATATGTCTGGTGCTGGTAGTGGGGCGGGTGTATGCGGTGCCCGAGCTGCGTGCTTTCTGGGTGGACACATGGCATGCGGCAATGCGCACGCCGGCGGAGGTGGACGCCCTGATTCAGGCAGCTCGCACCGCGAAGGCAAACGCCCTGTTCGTGGAGGTGCGCAAGCGCGGGGACGCTTACTACCTCTCGCATTACGAGCCTGTCGCCAGTGATGTGTCTGGCGGCTTTGACCCTCTGGCGTATTTGATACAGCTGGCGCATAGCGAGACACCGCGCATAGAGGTGCACGCCTGGCTCGTGATGCTGCCGGTGTGGAACTCCACGACGCCTCCGTCCAATCCTGCGCACCCTTACAACCGTTTCCCACAGTGGCTCACGCTGAATGATAGCGGCACAAGCTATGACGGCAGTAACTACAGCTTTGACCCCGGCAACCCCGAAGCGGCAGACTTCCTGTACCGCGTCGCAATGGACGTGCTGCGGCACTACGATGTGGATGGTATTCACTTCGACTATATTCGCTTCGCGGGCAACCGGTGGGGATATAACCCTGTTAGCGTCAGCCGATTCAACGCGGTTTACGGACGTACAGGGCAACCTGCATACAACGACAGTGACTGGTCGCAGTGGCGACGGGACCAGGTCACGCAGCTGGTGCGCCGAATCTACGCCTCGGCGGTCGCCATCAAGCCCTCGTGTAAGGTGACCGCTGCAACGATTACGTGGGGCAACGGTCCCACCAGCGAATCGGCGTGGCTTTCTACTTCGGCATACAGTTCGGTTTTTCAAGACTGGCGGGCGTGGACGGAAGAGGGTATTCTGGACATCGCCATTCCCATGTGCTATTACAACCATTCCAATTCCACCTATCGCACCTACTTCAATAACTGGATAACGTGGGCGAAGAACCACCGGTATAACCGCTCGGTGGCGATCGGGCTGGGAGCGTATCTCAACACGCTATCCAACACCCTCACCCAGATAAACCTTGTGCGCACGCCAACGGCGCAGGGGGGATATTCGGACGGGGTTGTCCTCTACTCGTACGCAGCGCCAAACGTGGACAGCTCCGGCAACATCCAGTGGTATAACCCGGCTGCCTATACCAACTTTGGCAACTACTTCGGGCAGTGGGAACCGGTTCCCGACCTGCCCTGGAAGACCAATCCAACAACGGGTGTGGTCATGGGGGTTGCTCTGAGGGGTTCGAACCTTCAGCCCCTAGACCGCGCCACGGTGACCCTTTTCCGCAGTGGCTTCTCCCGCTCGCTGTCTACCGATGGTAACGGCGCATTTGCTTTTGTGGATGTGCCTCCGGGCAGTTACACGCTGCGCGTCAGCGCATCGGGTTTGACGCCGGTGAACAGGACAGTCACCGTGTCCGCAGGCAGTGTATGGCGCGAGACG
This sequence comes from Armatimonadota bacterium, assembly GCA_028275265.1. Taxonomy (GTDB): domain Bacteria; phylum Armatimonadota; class HRBIN16; order HRBIN16; family HRBIN16; genus HRBIN16. The sequence goes on from JAPWUZ010000109.1 coordinate 6,685, forward strand.
GTGCTGGCGGGCAGTTTGGGAGGTAACGTCTGGCCCATGGCTGACCTGCTTCAGCAGAGCGACGGGCAGGCGGTGGTGTTACAGGATGTTCGCGTCGCCGCTGGCAACGACAGGCTGGGGGGAGCAATCTATGTCGAAGACGGTCAGTCGCCCGTTGCCATTCGGGTGAATACGAACCCGGCGGTGCCGTGGATCGAGGGTGACCGTCTGGTGATTCTGGGCACGCTGTCTACGCAGGACAACGAGCGCGTCGTTGTGCCCTCGGCGATGCGACTGGTGGGGGTGGAACTGCCTTCACAGCGTTCGCTGCAACTGCAGGTGGACTGGCGACAATGGCTGGGTAACAGCGTGCCGGTGCAGATTGACGTGTTACGCGCTAACGGCACACTGATCAGGCGATACACTCTCACGCCCGACGACGCAGGTATCGTTACTCTGCCCAGAGATAGCGTAATCGCACCGGGCTGGTATGATGTGCGCGTGAAAAGCTCGCACTGGCTGTCCAGAAGGTTGAAAGGCGTTTTTCTCCCCTCCACGGGGAGCGCGGCGGTTTCGCTCATCAACGGTGATGTGGACGGCGATAACGAGATAACTCTGCACGACTTTGGGCTAATTGTGCAGGCCTTTGGTACGGTTCCAGGCGACGCCCTGTGGAACGCCAACGCGGACCTGGACGGCGACGGTGAGATCACCCTTTTCGACTTCGGTATTCTGGTGAGCAATTTCGGCTTGAGTGGGGAGTGAGATGCGCCAGAGGCTGTATCTGTGGCTGCGCAAGGTGTGGGCGGTCTTCAGCATCTATTTTCAGGACTCGCTGGCATACCGCGCGCAGGCGGTGATATGGATCCTCACCGATGTCGTACCCGCGATGGTGATGCCGCTGGTGTGGTTGTCCGCGTATGGAGGGCGGTCACATATCGGCGGGTACGCTCCGGGCGAGATGGTGCTGTATTACCTCTGTATGGTCACATTTACCAACTTTGTAGTCACGCACCAGATGTGGGATGTGGCGACGGAGATTAAAGAGGGACAGTTCTCGGTTTACCTGGTACGCCCCTTCAGCTACTTTCAGACCAACCTTATCCGTAATCTGGCGTGGCGTGTGTTTCGCCTTGTGGTCTTTGTGCCGATGCTTGCGCTGGCTGTCTGGATTTACGCCCCGCACCTTACGCAGGCGCGGTTTGAATGGGGTCCGACCTTCTGGCTGTCGCTGGTGATGGGGCATCTGGTATCGTTCATGCTGTCATACGCTCTGGGGTTGCTGGCGCTGTTTTTTCAAGAAGTTTTCAGCGTGTATAACATCTACTATATCCC
>JAPWUZ010000104.1 GCA_028275265.1 Armatimonadota bacterium
GTCTTTCCGGAATGGTTGCAGGCTTTGAGCCGCTACATGCCCTTCCAGTACACCGTTGCGCTGCCCACCGAGGTCTTCATGGGACGGGTACCGGAGTCTGTAGCGTGGCAGGGCATTGCGATACAGGTGGCATGGACGGTGTCGTTGTATCTGCTGGCGAAGGTGTTCTGGCGGAAGGGTCTGCTATACTATACCGGAGTGGGGATGTGAGGTGCGTCGCTACTGGCGGTTGTATCAAGTATTCTGGCGCAACGGCTTCCGGCGCGAGCTGGAGTTCCGTGCGAACTTCTGGGCGAAGGTCATCACCAACGCCGCATGGTTGTTCTTCTTCATCGCACTAGTGGAGGTCATCTATGCGCGCACGGATGCGGTTGCCGGCTGGAACCGCAATGACGCCTTCCTGCTGGTGGCGACCTGTTACTGGATGGGCTCCATCGCCAGCATTACCTTCTTCCGCAACCTGTCGATGTTACCTAGCCTGATACGACTCGGTACTTTCGACTTCGTGCTGGTGAAGCCCGTTTCCAGCCTGTTCTGGACATCGTTTCGCTTTGTGAACATGGATGAGATAGGCACCCTCATCGGTTCCTTTGCCATGCTGGGTTACGCGGTATCACGGATGCGTCCGCTACCCAACCTGACACAGGTGGTGGAGTATTTTGTGCTCTGTTTCAGCGGGTTAACCATGTACTACTCGTTCTACCTGTTGGCAATGACGCTTTCCTTCTGGCTGGTGCGGGTGGATAACCTCTCCGCGTTGGTGGACACCATCCTGTATATGGCGCGTTTCCCGACCGACATCTTTCGGGGTGTGTTGCAGCGCATCCTGACCTTTATCGTCCCGCTGGCGTTCATCGCCACAATACCTTCCAAAGCGATGCTGGGCAGGATGGAGTGGTGGTTATTGCCGGTGGGAGTAGGGCTGGCGATGTTTTTCCTAGCGTGTGCGATAGCCTTCTGGCGATTTGCCACGAGACACTACACCAGCGCAAGCAGCTGAGAAAACTGACATACTACCGACCTCTGGTCGCCCAGAAAAGCCCTCTATCTACTGCCGTGCGCTTGCCCCCTTCACCTGTTGCAGTGACGGCATCAGCCCTCCAAAGGAGACCTGAATGGCAGTGTCGAACAATTCTGCGTATTCGGTGAGCGGAGAGGGAATCCCATGCGTGCCTCACGGTTAGCATTTGCCACTCTACGAGAGGTGCCTGCAGATGCCAGTGGTGTGCATGAGCGTATACTGCGTCGCGCGGGCTTTGTGCGCAAGGCGGGAGCAGGTGTCTATTTTTTTCTGCCACTGGGGGCTTATGTGCTTCGCCGCGTCGTAACGCTTCTGGAAGAGCAGTGCGCAGCCGCAGGGTTCCATCCGGTGATAACGCCCCTTGCGGAGCCGGTGCAGGCAGTGTTAGAATCTGCCCGCTCTCATGTCCGTTCGTGGCGCTCGCTGCCGCTGCAATGGTATACGATGAATCAGGTGCGCCTCGCGGATGTGGAACCGCGCGGCGGCTTGCTGGAGACGCGAGAGAACCTGCTCTTGCGGATGTGGTGTTTCGACGCGGATGCGTCGTCAACAACGTACACTCTACGGATAACACACACTCTGGCATGGTCTTGCAGACAGATGGGAGCGGAAGTGCTTGCGGGCGAGAGCGAAGGATGGTGCTTGCTGGTTGTGGCAGAGGACGGCGAAGATGTGCTTTTGCAGTGTTCCTCCTGCAGTGCAGCTGCTGCGCCGGAATGTTATCCCCTGCCAGCCTTCGATGCATCTGTGGCGTCATACGATGCTGTGCCGCCTGCCGAAATCGTCAGCACGCCCGACTTGCGCACGGTGGAGGAGGTTGCCTGGTTTCTCCGCGTGCCACCGTCCAAACTGGTGAAGACGTTACTGCTGGATGTCGATGGAAAGGCGGTAGCCGCACTGGTGCGGGGTGACCACGAACTGAGCCTGCCTAAGGTGCAAAGGGCTCTGGGTGCGAAAGCGGTACAGATGATGTCGCCCGAGCAGGTGGAGGCGGTCAGCCATGCTCCTGTCGGCTTCGCGGGACCGGTTGGGCTGGAAGGGGCGCTGTTGATAGCCGACCACGCGGTGCGCCAGATGCAGGACTTCGTAGTGGGGGCGAATCTGGCGGACGCACATCGTATGCACGTCTGCTGGGGGCGCGACTTCAAAAAGCCGTCGTGGCTGGACCTGCGAACCGCTTCCGCTGGCGACCAGTGCGCCCACTGTGATGGCGAGCTGGTTCTGCGTCAGGGTGTTTTTGTGGGGGAGGTGCGTTTGTGGCATGGCGAACATGGGCTGTTGTATGATGATGCTCAGGGAGTGCAGCAACCGGTACAGGTAGTGGTGGGCGAACTCAACCTCACGCGCCTGATAGCGGCTCTGGTGGAGGCGAACCACGATAGCGATGGCATGGTGTGGCATCCGCGCATCGCGCCTTTTGAGGTGATTATCCTGCTGTTGAATCCTTCCGAAGAGGCGCATCGGGATGTAGCGGAGAGGATATCCCTGTCTCTTGAGGAACGCGGCATCGATGTCCTGCTGGATGACCGCGATGAACGCGCCGGCGTCAAGTTCAAAGACGCTGACCTGGTCGGCATACCCCTTCAGGTGGTGGTGGGGCGTTCGGCGTCGGAAGGGGTTGTGGAGGTGCGCCTACGCCGCGATAGACAGCCCCATCAGGTTGCCGTAGAGGATGTAGCCATTGTGGTGGAAGAGCTGCTGTACCGCGAGAAGGAGGTCACATGAGCAGACAGCCTGCAGTATTGACGGTCACTCTCAACGCGGCGGTAGATAAGACTTATCGCGTCGAGGGCTTTTGTCTGGACAGGGTGTTCCGCGTAGAGGCGGGCAGAGTGGTTGCCGGCGGGAAGGGCATCAACGTGGCACGGGTGCTGCACACGCTGGGCGTGCCGGTAGTGGCAACCGGCTTCCTGGGAGGGCACAACGGCGCGTTTATTCTGGATAGCCTGAAACAGGAGGGCATTCCCGGCGACTTCGTTTGGACGCAAGGCGAGAGCCGCGTGTGCCTGGCGGTGATTGACCCTATCAACGGCACGCAAACCGAGCTGAACGAGGTAGGACCCGAAATCCACCCCGAAGAGGTCGTCGCACTGGAGAAGAAGCTGGAAGCGCTATTACCGCGCTTTGATTACGTCACCCTGTCTGGCAGCGCGCCACCCGGAGTGCCCGACGACTTTCACGCGCGGGTCATCCGCATTGGACGCGAGTCTGGAGTAAAGGTGGTGCTGGACAGCAGCGGCGCGTTGCTCAGGCACGGGGTGGAAGCCATTCCGTGGATGGTGAAGCCCAATCGCGCGGAACTGGCTGCTATTTTTGGACGCGAGCCAGCGGGGCGGGAAGATGCCCTGCAAATGGCGCGTCGGCTCCGTGAGAAGGGCATCGGGATTGTGGTGGTGACCCTGGGCAAGCAGGGGGCAATCTGGGTCAGCGCGGAGGGTGCATGGTTTGCACAACCGCCGGAAGTGGAATTCGTGAGCGCGGTCGGTTCTGGTGACTCGATGCTGGCGGCGATGCTGTATGCGGTCATTCAGGGCATGTCGGCTCCCGATGTGCTTCGCTGGGGGGTGGCGGCTGGCGCGGCTAACGCCGCCGTATTCGGGGCGGGTTTCTGTACGCGGGAGCAGATCGAGGCGTTAGTACCGAAGGTGCGGTGTGAACGACTCTCCTGCAGGCTTTTCGCTGGTGAGCGACGAAACTGCCACCTGAGATGAGCAACGAGGTGACCACAACCCTCCCCAAGTGGCAGCTGCAGGTGGTGCAGGTCGGGCAATCGATCGCCACCACCATGATTCTTTACGGTCAGCCCTTCTACGCCCGGCGAGCGCTGGAATGGAGCCCTGCTACCATCGCTATGGCGCAAATCGGTATCGGTCTTCTCACGGCAATCGGGTCGGTGCTGGGGGGCAGGCTCATCGAACGGCGCGGCTGTCGCACCTCGATGAAGCTGGGACTGGTCGGACTGATTGCTGGTTCTCTGGCAGGCTGGCGCCTCCCGGAGGGCTGGAACATGGTGACGGCAATCGGGCTGGTAGCGGGATTTCAAGGCTTCATCTGGCCTGCCATCGAGGCTGCGCTCACGCGCGGCGAGCCACAATATCGTGTGCAGAACCTGGTGGGAATGTACAATCTGGGCTGGTCAGGGGCGAGCGGTCTGTCTTTCTTCATGACTACACCGCTGATGAGCGCGTTCGGTTTGCGGGCGATGTTTGCACTGCCACTGTTGCTGTATGTGTTCAATATGTTCATGGTGTGGAAGGTGCTGCCTGATTACGACAGCGTGCCGGATGAGCATCATACCGTTGTGGACCCCGAAGGGGTGGAACTGACGCCACAACAGCGCCATGCCTTCCGCGTGCTGGGCTGGCTGGCGAACCCGATGGCGTACGTGGCAATCAACGTCATTGTGACCTATAACCCGGTGGTCGCCCAGCGTATCGGTGTTAGCTTCGCCACCGCCAGCAGCTGGTTCAGCCTGTGGTTCTATGTGCGGATGTTTGCCTTCGACCTGCTGCGCCGATGGAGCGGCTGGCACTATCGCCCCAATCTGCTGTTCGCGGCGTTCGGCATGGCAATGCTGGGCTTTGCCGGAATGATGCTCGCACCGTCACTGGCAGTGCATTTGCTGGCACAGGTCGTCTTCGGGTTGAGCATCGGATTGCTCTACCAGTCTTCTCTGTTCTACTCGATGGCGGGTAGCGAGGAGAAGGGCACGCATGGGGGCTTTCACGAGTCGTTCATCGGGCTGGGCATTGCGACAGGAGCGAGTCTGGCTTTCGCCGGCGACCATATCGCGCCACAGCATCCCGCGCTATCGGTGTTGCTGGTGTGGGTGCTCATGGGGATGTGTCTCGCGGTGATGTGGCGCATCGCGCGGGGGGTCTCTTCTTCAAAGCCTTCGTGAGCCACTGATGGCGCGGGCAGGAATCCTCTGCGGTATCACGAATCCCATAGCATCCATTGAATACCCGAAGGGAGGCTAGAATCATGGCGTTCAAGTATGGTCTGGCGCGCTTCATCCCGTTTCGCGATGCAGAGGTGTGTGCCCGTGTGCGCGCTATCCCGCGTGAACGGATTACCGAACACCCAAACCCCGACTTCAAGATTCGCGTCATCGACGACCGCGCCGAGTTTTATGCGGCGTTTGCCACCGACATCGTGACCCGCATCAAGCAGGCGCTGGATGAGGGCAGGCAGTTTGTAGGCATCTTTCCCGTCGGACCCATGCCGCAGTACCCCATCGCTGCCGAGATGATTAACCGCCTGCGCATCCCGATGCACCATGTGCATACCTTCAACATGGACGAGTATGCCGACCAGGACGGCAACACCGCCCCGCCCGATTGGGAAGGCTCGTTCCAGCGGGCGATGTGGGAGAGCTTCTTCCTGCGCATCGACCCCGATCTGCGCCCGCCAGAAAAGCAAATCCATTTCCCCACCACCGACGTCATCAAGGACTACAGCAAGATGATTGCCGACATGGGTGGCGCGGACGTGTGCTATGGCGGCATCGGCTGGTGCGGACATATCGCCTTCTGGGAGGCGCATCTCGGCGATGAGTTCGGCGATGACCTGGAGGCTTACAAGAAGGCGGGCGCGCGGCTGGTGGAACTGCACCCGATGACCATCATGCAGAACGCGCTGCACTCTTTCGGTGGTGACTGGTCGTGGGTACCGCCCAAAGCCAACACGATTGGTCCGGCAGATATTCTGGGCGCGAAACACCGCAGCTTCTGGCTGGACGGCGACCTGGGCGGAGGCGTCTCGTGGCAGAGGTTCATCGCGCGACTGGTGGCACACGGACCGGTGAACACCTACGTGCCCGGTAGCATTCTGCAGACCGCGCGCACCGACTACACCCTGCTGGGCGGCGTAGCGGACAACGTGGAAATCCACATGAGCTGAAGGAGGCAACCGATGGCGGAATACGGTGTGCTGGTTCACGGCGCGGGATGGGTGTCCACCGAACACGTGCGCGCCTATCAACGGAATCCCTACACGGAGGTCGTCGCTATCTGCAGCCGCACCCGTGAGAGCGCGGAAAGGTTGAAAGAGGCTACCGGCGCGGTCAACGCAAAGATTTATACCGACTACGAGCAGGCGCTGGCAGACCCCAACGTGCATCTGGTCTCTATCTGCACGCCCCCAAACCTTCACCCGCGCGAGACCATTCTGGCAGCGCAGGCAGGCAAGCATATCCTGATAGAAAAAGCGGTCGCCAACAGCCGCGAAGAGCTGATGGAGATGGTGAGGGCGGTGCGACAGGCAGGTGTGAAGACGGTGGTCAGCTTCGTACTGCACTGGAACCCGCAGTTCATGACCATCAAGCGGCTGCTGGAGCAAAACGCCATCGGGCGTATCTTCTATGCCGAGGTGGACTACTGGCATCACATCGGTCCGCACTACCGGCAGTACGAGTGGAACGTGAAAAAGAGCGTGGCGGGTAGTTCGTTCCTGAGCGCAGGCTGCCATGCAGTGGACGCGATGCGGTATTTTGTGCAGGACGAGATCGACGAGGTGATGGCGTACTCCAACAACACCGACCCCAACTACGAGTACGATACCAACGTGGTGGCGGCGGTGCGCTTCCGCGGTGGCGCGATTGGCAAACTGTCGTCGATTCTGGATTGCCGGTGCCCTTATGCGTTCAACATCGACCTGCTGGGCGAGCGGGGAACCCTGCGCGACAACCGCATCTGGGCGAAAGACCTTTTCCCCGGGCAGACGGACTGGATAACGGTTCCCACCATCCGCCCCGACAGCGGCGATGTGTCGCATCACCCCTTCCACGGCGAGATCGACCACTTCGTGGACTGCGTGCGCAACAACGTGGAGAGCCACGTCAGCCTGTTTGACGCCGCGAAGACGCATGAGGTCATCTACGCCATCGACGAATCGGCGGCAACGGGCAAGCCGGTAAAGGTACGTTACGAGGCATCGGCGGTATGATGCGGTAACAGAGGCAAGAAGGTATCGGTTCGGCGTTCTCTGGCATAAAGGAGGATGGTTCAGATGCGCGTTTTAGCGGTAGGGGCACACCCCGACGATATCGAAATCCTGTGCGCGGGCACTCTCCTGCGCTATCGGCAGCAGGGGCACGAGGTGGTCATCTGCGTCGCCACCAACGGCGAGCAGGGGCACTTCGTGCTGAAGCCGGAGGAGTTGCGCCAAATCCGTCATCAGGAGGCGCAGGCTTCCGCCGACCTGTGCGGGGCGGAGCTTATCTGGATGGACATCCCTGATGAGTTCATCTACCACGACCACGCCACCCGAATGGCGTTTATCGAGATGGTGCGCAAAGCGCGGCCCGATGTGGTCATCACCCACAACCCGACGGATTACCACATGGACCATCGCGTGGTGTCGGAGCTGGTGTTCGTGAGCACCTTCATCGCCACGCTGCCGCACGTGGAGACCGAAAGCCGTCCTACGCCGCGCCTGCCGGTCATCTACTACATGGACAGCCTCGCGGGGGCGGAGTTTGTTCCCACCGAATACGTGGACATCACGCCCGTCATCGAGCAGAAGATACAGATGATGGAGTGCCACCAGAGCCAGGTGAAGTGGCTGCGGGAGCATGACAACATCGACATCACCGACTTCATTCGCGTCATGGGACGGTTTCGCGGGCTGAGCGCAGGGGTGATGTACGCCGAGGGCTTCCGCCGGCTCGAGGCGTGGGGGCGGGGCACCGTCACGCACCTGTTGCCGTGAGGTTTAGCGGTACCCGCCTTTATGCTATATTACGGGTGTAGCCTCCAACTTGCAGGGCAGGTGGGTTAGATGCGGAAACAGTGGATAGTTTCAGACCCGAAAGTGATGATGGGGAAACCAGTTATCGCAGGCACTCGCATTACTGTGGAGCTCATCCTAGAAAAACTGTCTGCGGGTGAGACGATAGAGCAAATCCTGGAAGCACATCCCCATCTTTGTCGGGAAGCGATCCTCGCTGCGCTCGAGTTTGCACGTGATGCCTTGCGTGCAGACGTGGTGTACCCTCTCGCTGAGAAGACGGGATGAATTTTGTCGCGGACGAATACGTCGCAGTAGTCACGCGCTTGAGTAAAGGTTTCGGAGACGCTCGTTTTGCGTCCAGTGATTGGACGTCTCGTCGCACTGGTAACGTAGCGGTGTGACTTATCTCAGTTCGGTCGGTGCACGATGGCACAGCTATTTCAAAAAGCCTCGCCGAGATAGCGATTGTGCTGGCGTCTGGGGGGGGATGATGCTGGCTATGGGGCGGGAGCTGCTTGCCAAACGCCAAGTGGGCGGCGCGATTATCTCCTTTGCGGACGGGCACGTGAAGTGGACACGCCTGCCGTAAGAGGAGCGGTGGGAAGTGGCGAACGAGGGCAAATAGACGGCGCGGCGGCTATTTCTCTTCCCAGACCACCTTTCCTGTTCGGAGCACTTCT
>JAPWUZ010000030.1 GCA_028275265.1 Armatimonadota bacterium
GGTCTTCGGGAGAGGCGGCGATGGCTTCTATCGGTTCCCAAACGCGGGCGGCGGCAATCCCCAATGTCTCCAAACGGGCGCGAAGCCCCATCCCCCTGAAGTCGGAAGAAACCACCAGCGGGTCAATGTCGCTGTAGTTGTCACCCTCCTCCCGAGCACGGGAGCCGAAAAGGATGACCTTCTGCGGATGAACGCCCAGTGTCCTCAACTGCTCGCAGTAGCGCTGCACGATCGAGTCTATCGAAGTTAGTCTTCGACCCATCAGTTTCATCCATACCTGCCGAGCTTTCCCCGCTCTGCGCACCAGCTCATCATATCGCACATGGGGACGAAGTGCAAGATATTGCCCCCCTTCATGTTAGGAGTTACGCAGCTAAACAACTGCTCGAAAGTGTTCGATACAAAGCGCCACAAACTATCACTGTTAGGGGAGAAAATAGTCTCTGAGACCATTTGCTGTCGCTCAGAGTGACATAAAGAGAAATGCTTCACTGCGTTCAGCATGACAGAAAAGTGTCTCTGAAATCGCTGGAAAGTATGGTTCGCCAGCCTTTCGTCGCAACTGTGTGGTTCCTACATCTGCTATGTTCGTTCTTGGAAGCGCAGGCTAAAGCCTACGGCTACAGGGGTTGGTGAAACGTGGCAACTCAATGTAGCCGCCCTCTTTAGGATGCGTTTGGGGTAGCGCAGGCTGAAGTCTGCGACCGATCAGAAGACAAAGAGCGCAGGGCGCAACCGCCCTGCGCTCGCTACCCACGCGCCCGGTAACTGGGCTAATCTACGCCGGCTTGCGGCGCAGCAGACCACCCGCCGCACCGAGCAGTCCCAGACCGAACAGCGCCATCGTGGTCGGCTCTGGCACGACCTCTGACCAGTCGCACTTTTCTTCGAAAGCCATGCCCATGCGTGCAGGAAACCGTTTGGCCGATGCCTAAATACACAGCGAACGAAGAGGAACCCCCTCTTCACACGCATACCCGGTTATGTTATGATAAGGTAAAGCCAAACGCCGAAGAAGGTGACAAACATGAAGGTGCGTTTCCTGTGGGCATGTTTCGCCCTAATCTGGCTGGAGGTTTTCGCGACGGCGGCGTGGAGCCAGCCCTCGGTCGCACCGGAAGTCGCGGACGCTTATAAGCGTCTGGCAGGGGTGGTCTCTTCCGAACGCATTCGCCAGACGGTATACCAGCTCTCCTCATATCCCTCGCGCGTCGCCGGGTATCCGGGCTCGGAGGAGGCGGCGAAGTGGATTGAGGAACAGTTCCGCCAGATTGGGTTACAGAGGGTGAGCACGGAGGAGTTCGCAGTCACCGTTCCTGTAGACAAGGGAGCGAAACTGCGCGTGGGCAACCGCGAGTTCCCGCTGTACGCGATGTGGCCGAACCTCGTGCGCACCTCCCAGCTTCCGCCGGAGGGCATCACCGGACCCATCATTTACGCACGCGACGGCAAACTGCCCAACTTCAGCGGCAAGAAGGTGGAGGGCAGTATCGTGCTGGTGGATTTCAACTGCGGCACCGACTGGCTGAACGCGCCGCGACTGGGAGCGAAGGCAGTCATCTTTGTTGAGCCTAACGCCACCATGCGCGGCGAGGCGGAGTCCAAGTTCATCGGCATCCCGGTCACCGTGCCGCGCTTTTACATCCGTAAGAGCGACGCCGCGCCCCTGCTTGCGCTCACCGCCGAACAGCGCGAGGTGAAAGGCACGCTGTTCTGCAACATGCCCTGGGAGCGACGCACCACGCGCAACATCATCGGCTGGATTGAAGGCACCGACCCTAAGTTCAAAAACCAGATTATCGTCATCTCCGCATACTATGATGCCATGTCTGCCGTGCCCGCGCTCGCACCGGGCGCGGAGAGCGCGTGCGGGCTGGCTGGACTGCTGGAGGTCGCCCGGGCCTATAAGGTCAACCCGCCGAAGCGCACTATCCTGTTCATTGCTACCAGCGCGCACTTCCTCTCCCTGCAGGGCGTGCGGGAGTGGATGGACCGGCACATGTTCGAGCTGGAACGCCCCAACGTGGGGCAGCGGCTGGTCAACTCGCTCATCAGCACTATCGGTATCAAGCCGAAGCAGAAGAGACTGCTGGACATCTACCTGTTCCTGTCGCTGGACCTATCCAGTAAGTCGCGGCAGGTGGGTTTGTTCTATAAAGGCTATTTCTACGATATGCGCGAGGACGTGCAGAACCGCTTCTCGGATACCGCGCGCATCTGCCGCGAGAACGCCGAGAAGGTGGGCTACGTGCTCGGATTCGACCACAAGAAGGCGTTTGCCGACGGGGTCAACCCGGTGGAGGGCAAGAACTGGCGCAACTATCTGCCGGGTAAGTTCGCCTTCGACGCGGAGGTGGTGACGCTGTCCGGCGCGAACGGCATGACCTTCTGCACCACCGACGACTCGCGCGCGCTGGTGGATACACCGTTTGATACTCCGGAGAAGGTCAATATCGCAAACGTCACCCGCCAGACGAAGCTGATTGCCTGTCTGCTGTATCATATCCTGAACGATACCAACGCGCCCGGCGAGCTGAACGTGCCTCGCTTCCCCATCTCTGAACCCGGCAACTTCCAGACGATGGGCTTGCAGGGCGGATTCGGCACGCTGGACGGGCAGGTGGTGCTGTTCGACCCGCGCAAGAGCTTTATCCCCAACCAGCCCGTGCCCGGTTCGCTGGCGGTGGTACGTCACGCCACCAAGACCTTCATGGGCGTGCGCGGCAACATGATACAGAAGGTGGGGGACGATGCCTACTTCCGCTTCCCGGGCATCCCGCCCATCACTGCCTACGGCTGGAACAAGATGACCAACATCGCCGCTTACCGCCTGAACGAGCAGACCGGCGAGATTGAGTACGCACCTGACCTGGGCGTCACGGGCGCGACGGAGTATGCCATTGATTTCACGATGTCCACCGGGCGCAAGACCACCCGCATCGTGGTCTTCCGCTGTGTGCCGACGTCCATCTATGACCTTGTCGACCAGCAGGCATTGCGTGCGTTGACCACGATGGACGTGCTGGACGGCGAGACCAACGGACAGCCGCGCATGTACGGCTACACGCTGGCGACTGTGCAGGACTACTCGTTGACCTCCTATGTGGAGGATGTGGCGGTGGTGTTCGCGCAGCCCGGTTCGCGCATCAAGATTATGATGGGCGTGGGACCCGGAGCCACGCGCTTCCTGCTGATTAACTCCACACCGCAGAAGCCGGAGGGTGAGGGGTATCTGGTGGCGGGTAGCGCGGAGGAGGCGCAGGGCTTTGTGGTGCGCAGCTTCTCGGAGCGGGAGCTGACCGAGCGCGACCTGATTGCGCGCGGCGGTACCATTGCGAACACAGCACTGCGCGTGGCGGAAGATATGTGGAATCTGGATGAGTGGCGGATGAGCCGCCTGCGCCAGTTCCGCATCATTAACGAAGGACTGGAGCAGCTGCACGGGCTGGCGAAAGAGCATCTGGACAAAGCCCGCGCTGCGCTGGAGCGCAGGGATTACGCCACGTTCGACTCCTACGCCCGTGCGGCGTGGGGCTATGAAGCGCGCGCCTATCCCGACGTGCAGGCGACCGCCAACGACGTGGTGCGCGGCGTCATCTTCTATATGTTCCTGCTGATGCCGTTCGCCTACTTTATGGAGCGGTTGCTGTTCGGCTTCAGCGACCTGAAACGCCAGCTGCTGACGGCATTCATCATCTTCCTGATGGTGTTCTTCGCATTCAGCCAGATACATCCGGCGTTCCAGCTGGTGAGCAACCTGTTCGTGGTGTTGCTGGCGTTCATCATGCTGGCTCTATCGTTGCTGGTTACCTTCATGGTGGCTGGCAAGTTCGAGGAGCAGCTCAAGCAGCTCAACCGGCAGATTAGCGGCATCCACCGTGCGGACATCGGGCGGGTGAGTGTGGCGTTTGCCGCATTCAACCTGGGTGTGTCCAACATGCGCCGGCGTAAGGCGCGCACCGTGCTCACCAGCATCACATTGATCCTGCTGACGTTCATCGTGCTGTCGTTCACCTCAATTGTGAACGTGTTGCGGTTCAACAAGGTTCCCGCACCGGGCAAACCGCTGTACAACGGCATCATGATTCGCACCGCGCTATGGGAGCCTCTGCAGGAACCGGCTTACCGCCTGTTGCACGATGAGTTCCGCGACAGGGCGGTGGCTCCTCGTTCGTGGTTCTTTGGCGCGGCGTTCGGCGAACAGTCGTTCCTTACCCTCCGCCGGGGCGACCGCCAGTACGATGCCAAGGCGGCGGTGGGCTTGTCGCCTGCAGAGGCGGAGGTGACGCAGCCGCAGAAAGCACTGGTGGCAGGGCGATGGTTCCGGGAAGGCGACCGCTACGTGGCGATTGTGCCCACCGCTATCGCCCAGCAACTGCGCATCGAGCCGGAGGACGTAGGCAAGGCGAAGGTGAACTTCAGCGGCGTGGACTATACGGTCATCGGCATTCTGGATAGCCAGAAGTTCAAGCAGATTACCGACCTGGACCGCGAGCCGCTGACACCGGTGGACTTCATCCTGATGCAGAAGATGCAGCGACAAGGAGCGGGCGCAGGCGAGGCAGGGTTCCGCGAGTACGTCCACCTTGAGCCCGACGCCTGTTTCTACATCCCGTACAAGACGCTGATGAACATCGGCGGGGAAATCCGCAGCATCGCCATCTCCTTCGCGACGCCTGACGAGGTGCGAGTGGTTCTGGATAAGCTGATGCCGCGTCTGGGCTTGAATATCTACGCAGGGCAGGGCGACCGGACGTGGCGATACTCCACGCTGGCGGCGACGTCCGGACGGGGTATCGAGTTCGTCGTTATCCCGGTGCTGATTGCGGCGCTAATCGTGTTGCAGACGATGCTGAGCAGCGTGTACGAGCGTGTGAAGGAGATACACATCTTCTCCTCGCTGGGGTTATCGCCCACGCACATCGGTCTGCTGTTCCTCGCGGAGGCGATGGTGTACGCCATCATCGGCTCGGTGACGGGATACTTCTTGGGTCAGCTCAGCGCGAAGATGATTGTATGGCTGAACGTGCCGGGGCTGTACCTGAACTTCTCGTCGATGGCAGCGGTGGTCTCCACGCTGATTGTGGTGGCAACGGTGCTGGGTTCTACCATCTACCCCGCCCGCAAAGCATCGGAGGTGGCGACACCTGCGCTGGAGCGCACCTGGCGCGTGCCCGAGCCGGAAGGCGACGTGTGGCGCATCCCGATGCCCTTCTCGGTAACGCGCGTGCAGGCGGCGGGCTTGAACTCGTTCCTGAGCGAGTGGCTGCAGGCGTATGAGGAGTACTCCATCGGCGACTTCGTGACGCAGGGCGTGAAGGCAGAGGAGTACGAACATGATGGCGGCACCGCCTACCGCATCACCTGCACCGCGTGGGTTGCGCCGTTTGACCTGGGTGTGAGCCAGAACGTGGAGATCGAAGCCACACCTACCGACATGCCTGATGTGTACGACCTGCACCTGACGCTGACACGCCTGAGCGGCGACATCGCCAACTGGAAGCGGGTGAACCGTCGCTTCCTGAACACCCTGCGCAAGCAGTTCCTCATCTGGCGAACGCTGCGCCAGGAGGAGCGCGAACGGTACCTTCAGAAGACCGATGGGCGACAGGCGGCGGGCGTGCCCAGCACGCAACCGGCAACAGGTGCTTAGGCTGTAAGGAGGACATGCGCCCGCGGAGGGAACGGAATTGGGATACTACCTGATTGCACAGGACGGCAACCGCTATGGACCGGCGGACATACCCACCCTGCAGCAGTGGGTAAGAGAAGGGCGTATCGCACCCAACACCACGCTGGAGGATGAGGTCACTGGCACACAGATTCGGGCGAGCCTGCTGCCAGAGCTGAGCCACCTGTTCCCGAGCCAGTCTGTCCCGCCCGGCGATAGTTACCGGCAGCCTCCTCCAATGGCTGGCGGAGGGCCAAGCAGCAGAGCAACTACCGCGCTGGTGCTGGGGATACTGGGCTTGCTGTGCTGTGGGTTGCTGGGTATCCCGGCGATTATCGTTGGCAAGCAGGAGATGAACAACATCGATCAGGGGCTGGCTCCTGTCGAAGGGCGCGGTCTAGCGCAGGCTGGGTTCATTCTGGGTATTGTGTCGCTGGCGATCTGGGTGTTGGGCACGCTGGCATGGCTGGCAGCTTTCAGTTCGATGTGGGCAGCGCGGTGACGGTTGAAGGGTTCAAAGATGCGGCGAGCGTGGCTCCTGATGGCGGTGCTGGGTATCAGCTGGACGGCGGCTTACTTTCTGAAGCCGTATGCGGAGCACGCGCCCGTGGTGTGCACCTTTCGGATGTTGACGGGTAAGCCCTGTCCAACGTGCGGCATGACACGTGCTACCTGTGCGTTAGCGCACGGCGAATGGGCAAAAGCGATGGCGTATCACCCACTGGTGATACCGTTCTGGGTGACGCTGGTGGCGTTGTTGTGGACGTATCTGGTGATGCCGTTGTCCGTGCAGACGCAGCGATGGCGTGTGGTAAGTGCGTGGGCATTTATCGGCGTGGTTGGAGCAGGGTTTGTGTTGCGGATAGTGGAGTGGGTATCGCGATGAGGCTTTGAGATTGCCCTCACCCCCAGCCCCTCTCCCGAAACTTCGGGAGAGGGGGGAGAGCAGTTTTGGTGAGGGGCAGTGCTTGAAAAGCAATGGGGCTGTGCTGTAGCGAGCGGATGTCGTTCAAAAACGGTCGAAGGAGGGTTCAAACCGTTGGCAATTCGGGATGAAATCGCCTTAGCGCGCGAAACGGCGGAGACACAATCTGTAGAGGCGGGGCAACGTTTTGAAGAGGGGTTTACCGTCCGCACGGCGATTGGAACCCTGTTTATCGCCTTCATCATGTTGCCCGGCGCGCTGTACCTCGGTCTGGTAGCGGGACAGGGGCTGGGTCCCGCAGCGCAATGGGTGACCATCGTGTTGTTCGCCGAGGTGGCTCGCCGTTCGTTCGCGCCGCTGAAGAAGCAGGAGATTTACATTCTGTTCTACGTGGCGTCTTCACTGACGGTGCTGATGTCCGGTGGTATCGGTTTATCAGGCGGACCGTTCGGCTGGCTGATATGGAACCAGTATTTCATCCAGTCGCCACCCGCCGCGCCGATAGCAGACCAGATTCCCACCTGGGCGGTGCCTCGCCCGGATAGTCTGGCGATTTTGCACCGTACCTTCTTCCACCGCGACTGGCTCATCCCGATTGTGCTGCTGATTACCAACGAAATCTTCGGGCGCATGATGTGGATGGGGCTGGGCTATACGCTGTTCCGCATCACCAACGACGTGGAGCGCTTGCCCTTCCCGATGGCGCCGGTCGCCGCTTCGGGTGCAACCGCTCTGGCGGAAGCGGGACGCAAAGAGGAGTCGTGGCGATGGCGTGTCTTCTCTACCGGTGCGGTTATCGGGCTGGTGTACGGCTTCTTCTATCTGGCGATACCCATCTTCACCAGCGTGCTGTTCGGCAAAGCGTTCATGCTCATCCCGATACCCTTCTTTGACCTGGTGCCCAACACCGAGCACATCCTGCCTGCGGCTTTGACCGGTTTGTCTGGCGACCTGGGTCTGGTGCTGGTCGGTTTCGTCATCCCAGCTCCTATTGTTATCGGCAGCGCGACTGCCAGCATCTTGTGCCAGGTGTTCACCAACCCGATTCTGCAGAGGATGGGGCTGCTTCCCGACTGGTATCCCGGCATGAGCACCATCCAGACCTCGCTGACGGTGAACATGAACTTCTGGCTGAGCGTGGGCATCGGTGTGCAGCTGGCGGTGGCGTTTATCGGTATCGTCGCCGTGGTGCGGGTGCTGTTTTTGCGCAAGCAGTTAATTGCCAATCGCGGCAGTTTTTCGCAGATACCTGCCGGGCGCGGCGACAAGGCGAACACGGTGTACATCGCCATCGGTGCGTGGCTGCTCGCCACCATCGGCGTGATTGTCATCGCCCATCAGCTGGTGCCGGGCTTCCCGCTGTGGATATTCATCTTCTTCGGGCTGGTGTGGACGCCGATTAACTCCTACATCTCCGCGCGTATGATCGCGTTGACGGGGCAGGGGGTGAGCTTCCCCTACCTGCGCGAAGCCACCATCCTGAAGACCGGCTACGATAGGGTGGACATCTGGTATGCACCGATGCCCCTGGCAGACCACGGCTGGGCGGCGCAGCGGTTCCGCGAGGTGGAACTGACGGGCACACGCTTCACCAGCATCCTGTATGCCGAGGCGTTCATGCTGCCGGTGGTGCTTCTGGCAAGCTTCCTGTTCTGGGCTTTCTTCTGGCATACCAGCCAAATACCCTCCGCGCAGTATCCGTATGCGCAGAAGTTCTGGCCGCTCCACGCACAGATGAACGCGCTCTGGCAGCAGATTAACCTGAAGGGAAGCGATACAGGCCAGTGGCTGCTGCGGGCATTGCGCACGGATTATATCATCGGCGGGTTCACGGGCGGGCTCGCTTTGTTCGCCTTGTTCTCCGCGCTGAGGCTACCGCTGCTGTTCTACTACGGCTTCGTCGGCGGCATCGGCGCACTGCCGCACAACACCATACCGATGCTGTTGGGCACGATATTAGGGCATCGCTACTTCGCCCGCCGCTTCGGCAGTGACCAGTGGCGCATGTGGGCGCCGGTGCTGCTGGCGGGGTTCTCCTGCGGCATGGGTCTTATCGGTATGGCGGCTATCGCGCTGGCTATCATCGGGAAGTCGGTATCGTATTTGCCCTACTGATTGTGATAGAATAGAGGTGGGGCACAGAAGTGCTGTGGAGGAGTTTCGATGAGTGAGGTAATTCAGATGTATTTCGGCTGGCAGGAAGCGTTACCGATTATCGTCATCATCGTCGTGCTGTTCGGGGCGCGCCGACTGCCGGAGCTGGCACGCTCGGTGGGCGAGAGCCTGCGCGAGTTCAAGAAAGCCACCTCCGAAGTGCTGGATGATGAACCGGCACATCCCGCACCGGCGAAGACCGAGAAAACCACCGAACAGCAGTCGTAAGGACGAGGACTGAGCATAGCGTGAAACACGGGCTGGCGCCGGAGCAGATAGTGGGGTGGCAAGGGGTCAGCCTGCGGGTGCCTCCTGATTGGAGCGTAACCGGATTTCAAGGCGATGCGAAGGAGGGGTATTTGCGCATCGATTCGCCGGGCACTCTGGTTGCAGAGGTGCGCTGGGCGCAGGCGAAAAAGGCTGTGGATGTTCGCAAGCGGCTGGATGACTACCTGAACATGGTAGAGCGTCAGGCAAAGAAGCGCAAAGTTCCCTTTACCGGACGCATCAAGCCATCCGAAGACTGGCAAGGCGCGCTGGAGTTTAACTACCGCGCCGACCGAAAAGTGCGGGGGTTCATCCGGCAGTGTCCCCACTGCCGCCGGGTGGTGATTGCGCAGGTGAGCGGCGACAAGGACGATGCAGTGGTCAATGTCGCAAACCAATTGCTGGACACCCTGCAGGACCACTCCGAAGACGGCTGGTGGACATGGGCGCTGTTGGGATTGGCGATGCGATTGCCTGAGCGGTTTGCGCTGGTGAAGTCGCAGGTGATGTCAGGCTACCTGATGCTGCAGTTCCGCAACCGCTACACGGAAGTTAGCGTGGAGCGATGGGGACTGGCGGATGTAACCTTGAAACGCTGGACGCTGGAAGAGTGGGCCCTGCAGGCAACGGAGTGGAAGCGCATCCGGGCGCAGCACATGCTGGGCGAAGTGGAAAGACACCCCGCAGTGCACCTGGCAGGGCTTCGCCGTTCGCCGACAACGTGGCTGCGCCGGAAGGTCGAGCGGATAGTGCTGCGCCGACCGGAGGAGATACGCGGCGTCGTCTGGCACTGCGAGCCGAGCAACCGTATTTACTCGGTGCGTGTGGAACGGGGCACGCAGGAGTTGCTGGAGCAGATTGTGGCAAGCGTGCAGTGTCATTGAATGTTGGCGGCGGATTCATTGTCATTCTGAGCGGGGCGAAGAATCTCTGTGCGCTCGGCATGACGACGGGCAGATAGTGAGCGAATAGCGGGTCAAATGGGGCTGCGCGAATTTGTCGGCAAGTTCATTCCGGCGGTGAAGCCGAAGCCGGTGTTATCCCGGCAGGAGGCATTAACTGCCATTCCGGTGCGCAATCCGCTACTGGAGTGGGAGCGTACGGAGGAAGGGGAGCTATTGTTGAAGGTGCCGGTCGAGCAACGTAGTCTGCTGATACGTTGGGCGATACTGGCATTTCGGCTGCCACCGGTGCGTCATATCCAGCTGGACGAGGTGGGAGCTGCAGTGTGGGAGCTGTGTGACGGCGAACATACAGTGGAGTCCATCGTGCAACAGATGTGCAAGCGCACACGTATGAGCCGTCGCGAGGTAGAAGCATCGGTGAGCATGTTTTTGAAGATGTTAGCAGACCGCAGACTGGTGGCGTTCAAACGGGGAGGAAAAAAGAAGGCATGAGGAAAGACGGACGTCAGGTAGAACGCTTGCAGCTGCCGTTTCGGGTGGCGTTCCACATCAGTATGCAAAGCGTGCGTATCCGCTTCTGGCGCTCGGTGATTACCGCAGCCGGCACTGTGCTTGGCATTGCATTCCTCGTCTCCGTGTTGACAGCGATGATGATTCAACGCAACTCGGGGGCGGTTACCGACCCCACCGAAAAGTACCGCATGACCTGGCTGGTCATTATGAGCCTGCTGGTCTGTCTGGTGGGCATCACCAACGCCATGTTAATGTCCGTAACCGAGCGATATAAGGAGATCGGCACGATGAAGTGTCTGGGAGCGTACGATATCTTCATCGTGGAGCTGTTCTTTATCGAGTCGGCTCTGGTGGGTCTCATCGCCTCGGTTATCGGATGGTTTCTGGGGGTTTTTGCGGTGGTGCTTATCAAGCTGTTCAGCGAAGGCTTGAAGGTGTTCGGCTGGATCTCTCCGGGGGAGGTGTTTCTGTATCTCCTCCTCTCCATAGTCATCGGCACACTGCTTTCAGTGATTGCCACCATTGTCCCGGCACAGGTGGCGGCGCGAATGCCTGCAGCTGCCGCACTGCGCGTGGAAGTCTAATGAAGGGGGTGCATCTATGGCAGTTCAGCCACAAACGAATCAGACCACAGCCACCGGCACGGAGTACATCGTACGGTGCAAAGATGTGGTGAAAGAGTACATGATGGGCACGCAGGTGGTGCGTGCGCTGAACGGTGTCACGCTGGACATCGTGCGCGGAGAGTATCTCTCTATCATGGGACCTTCCGGCTCCGGCAAGTCCACGCTGTTCAACATGATTGGTGGGCTGGATAAGCCAACCAGCGGTTCGGTGTTCATCAACGACGTGGACATGGCGCAGCTGGATGCTCAGGAACTGGCGTTCCTGCGCTGCCGCACCATCGGCTACATCTTCCAGACGTTTAACCTCATTCCGGTGATGACTGCCCTGGAAAACGTGATGCTGCCGATGATTTTCGGTGGTCTGTCCACCGATGAAGCCATTGACCGGGGTATCGAACTGCTGAAGCTGGTGGGGCTGGGCGAGCGTCTGCACCACAAACCCAGCGAGCTTTCCGGTGGTCAGCAGCAGCGTGTAGCGATTGCCCGTGCGCTGGCGAACAACCCGCAAATCATTCTGGCGGACGAGCCAACGGGCAACTTGGACCTGCGCACAGGTAAGGAGATTATCGAGCTGCTGCGCCAGTTGAACAAAGAGCAGGGAGTGACCATCATCTCCGCAACGCACGACCTCAAGATGGTGGACGTTTCCGACCGCATCGTGTGGATTCGCGACGGGCGCATCGACCGTGTAGAGGAGCGCGCTGCTGTCGAGGTGCGTGTCGGCGACGTGGAAGGCACCCCCGGGTAGTCAAAACCGTGTGCATCACGGAAAATCGGGCAGGGCGCTGCCGGGTGCGGTGTCCTGCCTGTGTTTGCCTTTGTATGGTACTTCTCGAAGAGCACACAAACGCTGTTAGAAGAGGAGCCGTGCGATGAGTACACCTTTAATACGCCCGAATGTTTTGCAGCTGGAGCCTTATAGCCCCGGCAAGCCCATCGAGGAGGTTAAGCGCGAGCTGGGGTTGACAGATGTGGTCAAACTGGCGTCCAACGAAAACCCGCTGGGTCCCTCGCCGCGCGCGATTGAGGCGGCGGTGCAGGCGATGCAGTCGGTCAACCTCTATCCCGATGGCAGCTGTTTTGAACTGCGTCAGGCGGTGGCGAAGCATTTACAGGTGCCGCCGGAATGCCTACTGTTCGGCAACGGCTCAGACGAATTGATACACTATATCGGCTTGACCTTCCTGATGCCCGGTGACGAGGTAATTACAGGTCACCCTTCGTTTGTGCGATATGAAGCGGCGGCGCAGCTCAACAACGCGCCTTTGCACCTTGTGCCCCTGCGAGAGCATCGTTTCGACCTGCCGGCGATTCTGGAGCGCGTGAACGACCGCACCAAGCTCATCTTCATCGCCAACCCGAACAATCCGACGGGTACCATCGTGACCGCCGAAGAGGTGGAGGCGTTCATGAACGCCCTGCCGGAGCATGTGGTGGTGGTGTGGGACCAAGCGTATCAGGAGTACGTCTCGCGTGCGGATTATCCGGACACCCTGCGCTATGTTCGCGATGGGCACAACGTCATTGTGCTGCGTACCTTCTCAAAGGCGTACGCGCTGGCGGGATTGCGCGTGGGCTATGCGATTGCCCGACCGGAGATTATCGACGCTATGAACCGCGTGCGCGAGCCGTTTAACGTCAATAGCGTGGCACAGGCCGCCGCGCTGGCGGCGTTGCACGATCAGGAACACCTTCGCAGGGCGGTGGAGCTGAACCGTCAAGGGCTGGAGTATTTCTATCAGCACTTCGAGCGGCTGGGCTTGCGCTATGTGCGCAGTGAGGCGAACTGCGTGATGGTGGATGTGCAGCGTGACAGCAAACCCATCTTTGACCAGCTGCTGCGCAAAGGGGTCATTGTACGCACAGGACACATTTTCGGCTTGCCCACGTACCTGCGCATCACTACGGGCAAGCCCGAAGAGAACGAACGCTTTATCTGTGCATTGGAGGAGGTTCTGCAAGCATGATTATCGTTCTGGATAAGAGCGCTACCCCGGAACAAATAGCCTTGATTACTTCCAAGCTGGAGCAGGGAGGCTACCACGCGCATCCTATCTACGGGGTGGAGAAAACGGTTATCGGCGCGGTGGGTGTGCCCGAAGAGGAAAAGCCGAATCTGGTAGAGCAGTTTGAGGCTTTCCCCTTCGTGGAGCGGGTGATTACCATCCTTGCCCCGTACAAGCTGGCGGCGAAGGCGTATCGACCGGAAGGCACGGTGGTGCAGGTTGCAGATAAGGTGTCCATCGGTGGACAACAAGTGTGCATCATGGCGGGTCCCTGCACGGTGGAGACGCCGGAGCAAACGCTTTCTACCGCTCGCGCGGTGAAGGAGGCAGGGGCGCACATGCTGCGCGGCGGTGCGTACAAACCCAGCACATCGCCCTACTCGTTCCAGGGGCTGGGCGTGGAAGGGCTGAAGATACTCGCGGAGGCGCGCAAGGAGACCGGCTTGCCGGTGGTTACCGAAGTGATGGACCCGCGCAATGTGGAACTGGTGTGCCGGTATGCGGACATGCTGCAAATCGGCACGCGAAACATGCAGAACTACGACCTGCTGCGCGAGGTGGGTAAGACGCGCCACCCCGTGCTGCTGAAGCGAGGCATGTGGGCGCGAATTGACGAGTGGCTGATGGCGGCGGAATACATCATGAAGGGTGGCAACGAGAACGTGGTGCTGTGTGAGCGAGGTATCCGCACCTTCGAAACCGCGACCCGGAATACATTAGACCTGTCGGCGGTGGCGGTGGTCAAGCAGGAGTCGCACCTGCCGGTGATTGTGGATCCCAGTCAGGGCACGGGCAAGTGGCAACTGGTCACGGCAATGAGCCGCGCGGCGATTGCAGCAGGGGCGGATGGGCTGATTATCGAGGTGCATCCCCATCCTGAACAGGCATTGAAAGACGGTGCGCAATCGCTGACCTTCGAGAACTTCCGGCAGCTGATGGTGGAGGTGCGCGCCATCGCGCAGGCGATGGGCAAGAGCGTGTAGTCTCTGCTTTGACATTCGCGCCTTCTTTCCGTTATAATACAGTGAACATGCACGGAGGAAGCGCATGAACCATACCACCAAAGGCACGGTTGTCGTCATCGGGTCAGGACCGATTCGAATAGGACAGGGTATCGAGTTCGATTACTGCACGGTGCACTGCGTATGGGCGTTACAGGAAGCAGGCTACCGTGCAGTTGTTATCAATAACAATCCCGAGACCGTCTCCACCGACTTCGACACCTCAGACTGCCTGTACTTCGAGCCCCTGACGCTGGAAGACGTGCTGAACGTCATTGAGCGCGAGCAGGCGGACGGGGTCATCGTGCAGTTCGGTGGGCAGACGGCAATCAATCTGGCTCTACCACTGCATCGGGCGGGTATCAAGATATTTGGAACCTCGGCAGAGTCCATCGATATCGCCGAAGACCGCGACAAGTTCGAGCGCATTCTGCGCCAGCTGGGCATTCCCAAGCCGCCCGGACGCGCTGTGGTGTCGGTAGAACAGGCGATACAGGTGGCGGATGAGATAGGCTATCCCGTTCTGGTGCGTCCTTCCTTCGTGCTGGGCGGGCGCGCGATGGAGATTGTTTACAGCGAGACAGAGCTGCGTGACTACATGCGCTACGCGGTGGACGTTTCTCCCAAAGCGCCCATTCTGGTGGACAAGTATATTGTGGGCAAGGAGGCGGAGGTGGACGTCATTGCAGATGGCATGGACTGCCTCGTGCCCGGAATCATGGAGCATATCGAGCGGGCGGGCGTGCACTCTGGCGATAGCATGGCGGTATATCCTCCACAAACCCTGTCGCGCCATGTGCAACAGCAGATTGTGGACACAGCGATTGCTCTGGCGCGTGCGCTGGACGTACATGGCATCATGAACATCCAGTTTGTGGTGGAAAACGAAACGGCGTACGTGCTGGAAGCAAACCCACGTGCCAGCCGCACCGTGCCCTACCTGTCCAAGGTCACCAATATCCCGATGGTGCAGCTGGCGACACGTACTGCGATGGGCGAAACCCTGCGAGAGCTGGGCTACGAGTCGGGACTGGCAAAGCCGACGCCGCTCATTGCCGTCAAAGCACCAGTGTTCTCGTTCCTCAAGCTGACACAGGTAGACCCCATCCTGGGACCGGAGATGAAGTCCACCGGTGAAGTGATGGGCGTGGATACCGACTACTCGCGCGCGCTGTACAAAGCGATGGTGGCGTCAGGCATCCAGTGCCCGCCAAAGGGCAACCTGCTGGTCACCATCGCTGACCCCGATAAGCGGGAGGCGCTGCCTAT
>JAPWUZ010000074.1 GCA_028275265.1 Armatimonadota bacterium
TTCCGCCGAGCAGGAAGCCCCTGCTCGATGCGCAAAATGTAAAGTGCAACTTTATGCAGGGGAGAGGGAGGCGTGTGACATGCGCTGGTACATGCTCGGACTCATTCTGGCTGTGGTACTGGTGGGGTGTTCTCGCAAAGAGAGCACGACGCCCACTTCGCCCACACAAACCGGCACAGCCCAGCGGACTTTTCGGTTCGCTATTATCCCCAAGCAACTGGATAACCCCGTGTTCAACTATGCGAAAATGGGCGCACTGGGTGCTGCTGCCAAACTGGGTAACGTGGAAATCTACTGGAACGCCCCGGAAACGAATGACGAAGCCAAGCAGGCACAAATCTTCGAAACCTACGTGCGCCAGAAGGTGGATGGCATCGCCGTTTCCTGCGTGAACGCCGAGATTATGCGCCGCGTCATCGACAGGGCAGTGGAACAGGGTATTCCGGTGGTCACGTGGGATAGCGATTCGCCGAAGAGCAAACGGCAGGCGTTCTTCGGCATGGATGACTATGAGGCCGGAAAAACCATTGGCGAGGAGCTGGCGAAACTCATCGACGGCAAAGGCAAGGTGGCTATCCTGTCGGGCGTACAGGGGGCGCAGAACCTGACCACGCGTATTCAGGGTGTGCAGGACGCACTGAAGGCACACCCCGACATCCGCATCGTGACCACCGTCTACTGTAACGACGACGCCACCCGCGCCGAGTCGCTCATCAACAGCGTGATGCAGCAACATCCCGACCTTGCCGGCTGGGCGATGGTCGGCGGATGGCCGTTGTTCACCAAAACGGGACTGAACGGCATCAAGCCGGGCGTGACCAAAGTGGTGGCGGTAGACCCACTGGAAGGCAACCCGTGGTCGTGGATTGAGAAGGGCTATGTGCAGGTGTGTATCGGGCAAAAGGTGTTCGACTGGGGCGCGAAGAGCGTGGAGATGTTATATAACCTCGCGCAGGGGAAAGGCATCCCGCAGGCGGATGAGAAAGGTTTCGTGAATTCGGGATTGGACATCGTGGTACTGGACAGAACAAAGTTCAAAGACCCCTCGCGCTACATCTCGCTGGAGGACTACAAGAAGATGTTCGAACAGCGCAAACAGGAAGCGCAGGGCATCGAGGCAAAGCAGTGACTCATCCATTCTCAGAAGGAGGAACACAGTGGCGAAAATCGGCGTGATTCACTATAACTGGCCCGGCTTTTCGTTCGAAGAGTTTCTGCGATTCGCGGCGGAGACGGGCTATCAGTATGTGGAGCTGCAAATCAACGACGTGTGGACCCCCGACGTCGATAATCCGGAAGCCAACGCCGAGCGCGTGCGCAAATTGGTCGAGTCGTACGGACTGAAGGTATCTGCGCTGGCGGCGGGCAACGACTTTCTGCAGACCGACGAGGAAGCCATCCGCTATCAGGTTGACCGTATGAAGCGCATCTGCGGGCTCACGCGCATCCTGAGCGAGGAGGCGGTGGTGCGCAGTGAAGGCGGCGCGCCCAAAGAGAGCGTTCCCCGCCAGAAATGGCTGGACGCGCTGACCGAATGCTTCCAGCGATGTCTCGACTTCGTGGATAAGATGGGCGTCGCGCTGGCGATTGACAATCACGGCTACATCACCAACGACTACACCATCCTGTACATGCTGTTGCAGCGCGTCAACCACCCGCTCATCGGCACCAATCTGGACACGATGAACTACCGCTGGTACGGACACGACCTGCAGGTGTGCAAGCGCATCTACGAGCTGATGGCTCCGTATGTGAAGCACACGCACTTCAAGGACGGCTTCGGCAGTCTCGGGGAGTATCGCGGCGCGGCGCTGGGCGATGGCGAGATAGACCTTCTGTACGCTCTGAACTGCCTGAAACAGGCCGGTTACAGCGGCGTCTACTGTGCAGAGTATGAAGGTCCTGAGGCGGCAGGCGGGGTCGGTTACGCGAAGTGTTATCGCTGGCTGAAGGAGCACACAGGTTAAACGGAACCACATCGCCAACGGGAAAAACAATCTCACGATAGCAGGCACAGCGAGCATGCCACAACCGCCGATCAACAGCATAGACGAGCTAGAAGAGCGCCTCTCTCGCCCCACGCCGGAAGTGGTGCAGCTGTTTCGCGAGTTGCAGGGCGACCTGCTGGTACTGGGTGTGGCTGGCAAGATGGGTCCGACGCTGGCGCGGATGGCGCGCCGCGCGATGGACGAGGCGGGCAATACCGCGAAGGTCATCGGTGTTGCCCGCTTTTCGCAACCGGAGATGCGCGACCGTCTGGAGCAGGCGGGGATACAGACCATCGCCTGTGACCTGCTGGACGCGGAGGCGGTGCAACGACTGCCCGATGCTCCCAACGTGGTGTTCATGGCTGGGATGAAGTTCGGTACCACCGGCGCGGAGCCACTGACCTGGGCGATGAACACCGTCGCGCCTGCTTACGTGGCGAGTCGGTATCGCCAGTCGCGAATCGTGGTGTTTTCCACCGGTAATGTGTACCCACTGGTGCCGGTGACGGGTGGCGGCGCGACCGAAGAGACTCCTCCTGAACCCATCGGCGAGTATGCGCAATCTGCCTTAGGCAGAGAGCGGGTGTTCCAGTACTTTTCTGGACGCTACGGCACCCCAGCGGTCATCTACCGCCTGAACTACGCGGTGGAGCTGCGTTACGGTATCATTCTGGACGTGGCGCAGAGGGTATGGGCGGGCGAGCCTGTTTCGCTGGCGATGGGCTGTGTGAACGTGATATGGCAGGGCGACGCCTGTGCTTGGGCGTTGCGGTGTTTACCGCTGGCGCAGTCGCCGCCGCTGGTGCTGAACGCTACCGGTCCCGAAACGCTCTCCATCCGTTATCTGGCAGGGCGTCTGGGGGATTTGATGGGCAAGCAGCCGCGCTTCGAAGGAGCAGAGGCAGATACCGCCCTTCTCAGCAACGCGAGTAAGGCACATCGCTTGTTCGGCTACCCAACGGTGACGGTGGATACTGTCATCCAGTGGGTGGCGCACTGGGTCATGCAGGGACTTCCTACCCTGAACAAGCCCACGCACTACGAGGTGAGGGACGGACGATTCTAAGCGGGAGGTTCAACGAAAAGAATGCGCATTATCATGCTCTCGTGGGAATATCCTCCGAAGATAGTCGGAGGCATTGCGCGGCATGTGTACGAGCTGGGGCACGCGCTGGCGGAAGAAGAC
This sequence comes from Armatimonadota bacterium, assembly GCA_028275265.1. Lineage (GTDB taxonomy): Bacteria > Armatimonadota > HRBIN16 > HRBIN16 > HRBIN16 > HRBIN16. The sequence goes on from JAPWUZ010000074.1 coordinate 3,175, forward strand.
ATAGAGGTGCACGTCATCACCGCGGAGTTCCCCGGCGCGCCTGCCTACGAACGGCAGCACGACCAGCTACATGTCTACCGCGTGCCGGTCATTGAACACGCCAACGACTTTGTGCACTGGGTTCAGTTGCTCAACCGATCCATGCAGGCGAAAGCGGAGGAGCTGTTGAACGGCTGGCTACAGGGGGGTAAGCCCTTCAAGTCGCGCCCCTTCGCCGACGGCGTGATTTTGCACGCGCACGACTGGCTGGCGCATTACAGCGGCGCTTACCTGAAGCACGCCTATCGCCTGCCGCTCATCGCTACCATCCACGCTACCGAGTACGGAAGGAATAACGGACTTCATAACGACCTGCAGCGCTATATCGCCAGCGTGGAGTGGCAGCTCAGCTACGAGGCATGGCGCGTGATATGCTGTTCCTGGTATATGAAAGGCGAGGTGGAGTTCGCCCTGCAAACACCATCGGATAAGATTGTGGTGATACCGAACGGCGTGGACGCCACCAAGTTTGAGTTCAAGTTTGATGAAGCCGAAAGACAAGCCTTCCGCAACAACTACGCTGCTCCCGATGAGAAGATTCTCTTCTTTGTGGGCAGGATGGTGCGTGAGAAAGGAGCACATATCCTGCTGGAAGCGTTGCCCAAAGTGCGCGTGGTGTACCCGAAAGTAAAGCTGCTGATTGTAGGCGGGGGCTATCGTGACCACCTAGTGCAGCTGGCAAACTGGCTGGGTATCGCCCCGCACGTGTATTTCACAGGCTTTGTGCCCGACGATGTGCTGCTGCGCATCTACCGCATCGCCGACGTAGCGGTATTCCCCAGCCTGTACGAGCCGTTTGGCATCGTGGCTTTAGAAGCGATGGCGGCGCGTATTCCTGTTGTGGTCTCCGACGCAGGCGGATTGAAAGAGGTGGTCGAACACAACGTGACGGGCGTCGTCACCTGGCTGAACAACTCGGATAGCCTCGCGTGGGGCATCCTGGAAGTGCTGCAAAACCCCGACCGCGCGCAGGAGATGGTGAAAGAGGCATATCGACGGGTGAAGACCATTTACAACTGGAAGCGCATCGCCAGGCAGACCATCGAGCAGTACCGACAGGTGTGGAGCGAGTACCGAAAGAGCGACTGGTAGTCCGAATCCCTTGATTTTACCTCCCTGTCGTCAAGTATACTTCAGACATGCAGACGGCAGAGAAGAGGGAAGCTATTCCGGCTGTTTCGGCAGCGAGCAATCCGCTTTCCGCGTGGCTCTTTTTTCGACGCAACCTGTCGCGCACCGCGCCGGTAGCACTGGTTATCGTGCTGTCGGTGGTGCTGATAGGCACGGTAGTCACCATTATCCGCAGTATCGACCTCACCGTGCTCACTGTGTACGGCTATAACCGCTATTTTCTGGTGGCAGTGCCGCGCAACGGCAACCAGGTAGACCCCCTGGCAGAACAGACCATCCGCGCCGAGCCGCTTGCCCGACAGATTTACCGCATCAGCGTGTGCTTCACCAACATCCACACCATCTTCGACAAGTTTCCGTTCGTGCTGTTCGGCTTGACGCAGGAGGAGATGCCGAAGGTGTTGCGCCTGACGCGCATGAGGCTGGTGGAAGGTAGATTGCCGCGCGAAGGCGAGGCAGCATGTGCGTTGTCGGTAGGCATTGCGCGGAACCGCAACCTGAAAATCGGTGATGTGGTGCTCGCGCCCAATATAGAAGATAGCTTCTCCCCCGTGCCGGTGAAGCTGGTAGGGTTGCTGGACGGCGAGAACTGGTTCGCCGTTATCTCCAAAGAGTTCGTGCAAAAGCACTATTTCCCCCCTTTGGAAGAGATTGTGGTCGCCGCGCCGACTCCCGAACAGCAGCCCGAACTGGACAGGCGTCTGGACAAGGTTCTGGACAAGCGGCAGGTGCGCCTGTTCACCTACGGGCAGCTGGTGCGGGAACTACGCTCGTCGCTGAGAAACTTGTATCTGATTATGAACATCGTCATTACGATTGTGGTGCTGGTGATTGCCATCATGATAGGCATGCTTTCGAACATCTTCTTCATGCAGAGGTTACCGGAGTTCGCCCTGCTCGCCGCGATGGGTTACACGCGGGGGATGTTGCTGTGGCGGGTGGTGCGGGAAACCGCACTGCTGGTCGCGCTGGGCTGGACGATAGGCGTTCTGCTAAGCATGGGTATCCTGTGGGCTCTGTACTGGTGGGTATTCGAGCCGCGCGGGATGCTGCTGCAGCCGATGGACTGGCAGGCATATCGGTACACCATCCCCGTGCCGATTGCGGTGCTGGCGTTTGCGGCGATGTCGGTGGGCCCGCGCCTGCTGACGATGGACCCTGTGCTGGTGATCGAGCGGAAGGTGTAGGCAGATGCTCTGGACGGACGAGGTGACTCTGGCATATCGGGAAGCGGAGCGTACGGTGCTGGCGGTGGACCGCGTATCGGTGGAGGTGCGGCAGGGTGAGTTCGTGGGCATCATGGGTCCGTCTGGCTCGGGCAAGAGTAGCCTGCTGTACTTGATGAGCGGTCTCAAGCTGCCTACCAGTGGCGAGGTGCGCTACCGCAATCGGGTGATTCACCTGATGAGCGAGCGCGAGCGGATGCAACTGCGTCGGCGGGAGTTTGGTTTCGTGTTCCAGCAGCCATACCTGTTGCCATATCTCACCGCACTGGAGAACGTGCTGGTGGGGGTGCCGGGCGACCGCGAGGCGTATGAGCGTGCCCTGCAGCTGTTCGAACAGCTGGGGCTGTTGCATCTTGCCACCCGCTACCCGCACAAGCTGTCAGGCGGGGAGAGGCAGCGGGTGTGTGTGGTGCGGGCGATGGTGCATCAACCGCAGATTATCTTCGCTGACGAACCCACCGCATCGTTAGACCACGTGAACGGACATGCGGTCATTCGCCTGCTGGCGGACTATCGCGAGAAAGGGGCGGTGGTGGTGGTCACGCACGACCCTGAGATGCTGGCTGACGCCGACCGCATCTACTCGCTGCGCGACGGCAAACTGGTGCAGCCGGTAAGAGCGTAAGAGAGAGTTTGATTCATGCCGTCACTCGAACTTATCCGCCTGGAACCGCTCCACCGAGAACGACTCGCCGGGTGCGATGCCCGCCTTCATGCAGGCAATCTGCAACTGCTTCTCGACGGTGTCTACCTCCGGCAAATCGGGTAGCAGCAGACCACGACGCCCGTCCTCCGTGTACACGATAACCCCGTACACGCGTGGGTCGAGCTCCTCCATCGATTGCACCGGTTCGGGCGGATGCAGCACGTATACGGTGTACTCCAGATCGTGCAACTCCGACACGTCCACCGGCGGGAAGCGCGGGTCCTTCAGCGCCGCATCCAGTGCAACCGCGATGATTTCCCTGCCGATGTCGGGATGTAGCGGACGCAGAGTTCCAATGCAGCCCCTCAGCTGCCCATCCGAAGTATGTATGGAGACGAAGACGCCCTGCCACTTCTCTGTCGGAGGTGGCGGCAAATCGGAAGGTGGCTCGATGATTTCCCTGTCTCGCAAGAAATGCTCCACGGCGTCACGCGCCAGTTGCACGTAGGGATGATGTTCTTTTCCCATTAGCGTCTCCCCCAGAGATTCACTCGTGGTTCCGTGCCCGCCCGCAGACGCTGGAAGTTCGGACGGTGCTTCCAGGTAATCCACAACGCCGCGAGCAGAGCCGCTCCATGCACGATATCGTCTGTCTGGAAGACCCACATCCACACCAGCGGCAAGGACAGAGAGCCGAGAACAGAGGCGACTGACACATAGCGCGTCAGAAGCACCAGCACGCCCCACGTGGCAAATGCACAAAGCGATGCCCATGGTGAAAGCGCGAGGAATACGCCCAGACTGGTGGCGACCGCCCTGCCGCCCTTCCCGCGCAGGTACGGCGAAAAGCTATGTCCCACAATCGCGCCGATACCCGCCGAGATGCCGTCCCAATCGAAAACGTTGCCCAGCAGGATAGGCACACTGCCTTTCGCGGTGTCCAGCAGAAAGACGAGAATGCCCGCTACCGGTCCCAATACGCGATAGGCGTTGGTCGCGCCGATGTTGCCGCTGCCCACCTCGCGCAGGTCAACCCCTTTCCACAGTTTGGCAATCAGCCAGCCGAAGGGGATGCCGCCAATCAGGTACCCGACCAGCAGCGCCAGTCCGTAGTCCCTCGCGAACCATATCAGCAGGTCGGTCACAGACATAAAATCAGTCCCCAAACAGGTCGTGCTCTACCCACCCTCTTACTTCGTGCATCAGCTGTTCGAACTCCTGCAACATCTGCGCCGGCTCTTCCCTGCCGAGTATGCGAGCCAGTACCCTCAGCTCCGCCTCATCGTCGGGTATCACATCGCGCGGCATACCGTGACGTAGGGTAAGTGCGTTACGTATGGTACTCCAGAGGGGGTAAGCCTCCGCCACGTTACGGCTGTCCGCTGGCGAGACCAGCGCAATCATTCGCAGGGCGTACAGGGCGGAGAGGGTACTGGTGTGACGCACGCTGCGGTGTTGTTTGCCCACCCGCAGCTGCCATGTCTGCACGGTGAACTCGATGTCCACCATACCGCCATGCCCCAGTTTCACATCGCGCCAGCGATACTCCGGTTTCAGCCGCTCATTTTCCACCCTGCGCTTGATATGGCGGATGGACTCCAGCTCCTCATCGCTCAGACCACGCGCATATACCACCTCGTCTTCCACCATCTGACGCCATCGCTCGCCTACCGTCGGGTTACCTGCTACGGAGCGCGCTTTGATCAGCGCCTGTCTCTCCCACGTTTCGCCGCGCGTGAGGTAGTACTGACGGTAATCGTCTACGGTGCGCACGATGGCTCCAAAACGTCCCTCCGGGCGCAGCCGGGCATCTACCTCCAGCGGCACGTCCTGCGCGCGCACCAATCGGCAGAGCTGCAGGAACTCCTCGCACATCTTTGCGGTAACCGCATACGCCTCAGAGTGAGGGACGGAGGCGGGATGTTCAAACACAAACAGGATATCCGCGTCGGAGGCATAACCGAGTTCCCATCCGCCCAGCTTGCCCATGCCGATAATCGCTACCGAGCGGAGCACCTCTTCCCATTGCGGGTTTTTTTCGATGGCGCTCGCCTGAACCATCTGCAGCACGCATTCCAGCACCGCTTCGGTCAGATTGGTCAGGTCTTTGGCGGTATCTACGCCGCGCGCCTCGCCCCACACATCTCGGGCGATAATACGCAGCCTCTCGCGTCGGATGAAAGAGGCTATCGTTTGCGCCGGTCGCTCCGGGTAGCCGCGCGGGGTGCCAGGGCGCAACTCTTCCGGCAAACCCAGCCGCTGGCGCAGGTCATACAGCATCTGCTCCCGCCCCTTGGGCTCATGCTCGATAATCTCCTCGCTGAAGAGGGTATCCAGCAACTCCTGATGGTTGCTGAGCAGGCGCATGGTGGGCGGACTGGCTCCCGCCAGCTCTACCAGCCTGCGCAGCACCTCCGGACTGTCTGCGAAAGCGGTGTACAGCTGCGCGCGGTTGGGTACCGCCAGCGCGAGGGTTTCAATGCCCAGCAGGGCGTCATCCGGTGATGGGCTGCGTGAGGCGTAGGTCATCAGCGCGGGCGCAATTCGCAGAAAGCTCTGGCGCATGGCTGGGCTGGCTGCGCCGTGAGTGATGGACTGGATGGCGGTAGCCTCTTCTATCCCCGCATCCGTGCCCATCAGCGGGATTTGCAACAGGCGCAAAGCCGCCTGCGGGTCGCGAAAGCCGTTTTGCTCCAGGTGCTGGCGCACTTTCTCCTGCGCCCTGGGGTCGTCGATAGCGCTCAGCAGGTCGCGCAGGGTGCTTTCCTGTTGCTGCATCACACGATCGCCAGCTTCACCGTAGAAGACTCGCAGGAAGATTTCGCGCACCTGCGCGCGGACACGGTCATACGTTTCGCGGAAGTATTCGGCGTTTTCGAAGCCCATGCGCCGCGCCAGCAGCTCCAGCTGCCGAGGGTCGGCAGGCAGCTTCTGGGTCTGCTGTTCATACAGTATCTGTAACCGATGCTCGACCGTGCGCAGAAAACAGTAGCTTTCCCGCAGGATGATGGCTTCCTCTGGGGTAAGGAACCCTTCCCGACGCAAACGTTGCAGTGCCTCCAGCGTGTTGCCCGTGCGCACCGACGGATGCTGACCACCCACCAGCAATTGCAGCAACTGCACAGCGAACTCTATATCGCGGATGCCTCCCTCCCCGATTTTCACGTTGGTGTGCGTTTCGTCGGCGAGGGCGGCCTTTTGTTCCAAACGCCGTTTGTTGTGGCGGATGTCTTCCACCCATTCGGCGGGCACATAGCTTTGGTAGGTGTACTCCTCTGCCATGCGCACGAACGCCTCGCCCACACGGGGGTCGCCTGCGACAAAGCGCGCCTTAATCAACGCCTGTCGCTCCCATGTCTCCGCCCAGCTCTCGTAGTAGTTGCGGTAGCTGCTGAGCGAACGGCTGGGCGGACCGTATCTGCCCTCGGGGCGCAGGCGCAGGTCTACCCGAAAGACAAAGCCGCGCTCGGTGTTTCTCGCCAGCACGTTGACTATCTCCTGCGCCAGACGCTCGGCGTACTGCGCGCCCGTCAGTTTGCCCGTCACACCCACTTCGTCATGATGCACGAAGATGAGGTCGATATCGGAGGAATAGTTCAGCTCTCTGCCGCCCAGTTTGCCCATGCCAATAGCGGCGAAGGCGGGTGTGCCGTTCATCCCGTAGCGACCGGAGAGTTCCTCATGCGCTATCTCATAGGCTATCTGCACGCAGGCATCGGCGAAGTCGCTGAAAGCCTGCGCGACCTCCGGCAGGTCCAACACGCC
>JAPWUZ010000076.1 GCA_028275265.1 Armatimonadota bacterium
GTTGGCTTCATCGGCACGGGGCGTAAACCGGAGCGTGCCGGTCCGATGGGATATGCGATGGCGTATGCCCATGCAGACGCCTACAAACTGATTTCAGATTGCGAACTGGTGGCGTGTGCGGACATCGTGGAGGAGAACGCGCGTGCTTTCGCTGCGGCATACGGTATCACCAGAGTGTACACCAGCCACAGGGAGATGCTGGAGAAGGAACAGCTGGACATCGTGAGCATCTGCACCTGGCCCATGACGCACGCCGAGCTGGTGATCGACTGCGCGGTGGCGGGCGTGAAAGCCATCCACTGCGAAAAGCCAATGGACTACACGTGGGGCGCGGCAAGACTGATGGCGCAGGAGTGTGAGCGGCGCGGCGTGCGACTGACCTTCAACCACCAGCGGCGTTTCGGCAAACCTTTCCGCATGGCGAAAAAGCTGCTGGACGAAGGCGTGGTGGGCGAGCTGGTTCGCGTGGAGTTTGGCGCGGGCAACCTGTACGATTACGGCTCGCACAACTTCGACATGTGCAATTACTTCAATGACGAGACTCTGGCGGAGTGGGTTATCGCCCAAATAGACTACCGCACGGAGAACCTCGTGTTCGGTACGCACAACGAGAATCAGGCTTACGCGCTCTGGAAGTATCGCAACGGCGTGTGGGGTGTGGCTTCTACGGGGGCGGGCGCGAGTCTGGTGGGAGCGCACCATCGCATCATCGGCAGTGACGGCATCATCGAACTGGGCAGTATGGAGCCCGGCGCGCCGGCGCTGCGATACCGCCGGTTCGGCAAAGGTGAATGGGAAGTTGTGGACTGCGGCAACGAGGGAATGCACGGTCCGGGATACATCGAACGGGCTATCGCCGACATCGTCGCCGCGCTGCGCGAGGGGCGCGAGTCCGAGTTGTGCGCCCGCAACGCGCTCAACGCTACCGAGATTATCTTCGCCTGTTATGAGTCGGTACGTCGGCGTGGGCGGGTGGACCTGCCGCTGACCATCACCGACAACCCGCTGGTGGACCTGGTGGAGCGTGGCGAGATAAAACCCCAGCCGAAGGGGTAGTTTAGCTGGAACAGGGGCGAGGCTCCCGCCGAGCCCTACATCCCCTCCCCGCCCGCGGGGAGGGTGGGTGGGGGTTCTGCTCACCCGGGGGTTCGCCCTCCATGTAGCCGCAGAAACGGCCATCTGGAGGGCGAGGCTCCTGCCAAGCCGAAGGTATCGTTCCGGCGGTTCGTCTTCTGATAGTTGCAAAAGTGCACGATCCTCAACAGAGAGGGAGCATGAGTCTGTGTTTAGGGAGGCAGTTGCTATGCGGATATTCGTCGTTCTGGTCGTTATCTCTGCGTTTACCACACTAACCCATGCACGGACAGCATGGCACACCAACCTCTGGGGAGCCAACGGCGGTATCTGGAGCCTCCGTGTGCCTGTCGTAGCGACAAACTCCACCGCTTCCGATATGAACGGCTACGTGCTGAGGCTGCGTGTGGGCAGTGGGCAGGGAGCGTTACCTCTGGCGGGGCAGGCACGCAATGCATTGCGTGTATGCAATCAGGCAGGCACCGAGTATCTCTACCAGGTGGTTTCGCCACGTCGTGGCTCCGTGTTGCGTCCGGGAGATGAAATCTGCTTTGCGATAGACGTGCCTGCCGGTAAGAGAGAAACCATCTATGTTTATGCCGGCAACCCGAAAGCGCTTCCTGTAGACACGGATGAACTGCATACTACCCTGCGCAATGGCAGTTTCGAGGAGGGCGCCGGCACGCCCGCATACTGGAGTACGGGACTCACCTCCTCCGCGCATCTTGCCCTGTACCGCAAGAATGAAGGGAGAAACGGCAGCGCATGTGTCTATCATCGGGCGCAGGAGGGTGCTAATCCGCAATGGGTACAGTGGTCGCAGGGGAACATTCTGGTCACGCCGGGGCGACGTTACGTTCTGCGCGGGTGGGTGCGCGCCCGCAACGCCAGAGGGCAGGTAGGCTATTATGTGCATGTTAACGGCGTTCGCCCGCAGATGGTGAACATCGTGCAGAACGCAGGTGAAGGAACCTATGACTGGCGGCAGGTGGAGATACGTTTTGAGGTTCCTCCAGGTGGACAGACCGCTACCGTTGGCACGGTGTTGTATGGCGAAGGCGAGGCATGGTACGACGACCTCACTCTGGAGGCGGAAAGCGATGGCACGGCGGCGGTGCTGTGGCGTGTTCTACCTGTGGAGCGAATGAACCTCAAAAGACGTCCTGTCCGACAGATTGCCTGGCGGTCGGGCTGGCTGGTTCGGGCATCGGTAGTGGTGCGCCATTTCGGCGAGGACGAGGTGCAAAAGTCGATCGTGGCATCTTTACCCCGCGCCGTGCATCTGGTACGACGGCTGGCGGGAAGCATACGGTTGCCCTTGCGTGCGCAGGCGGTAGATGCGAACAGCGGTCAGACCCTGCCTGCCATCTGGGTGGACGGCTGGTTGTATTTCTCGGCGCGCCTGCAGCCGCATTCAGAGCATCGCTTCGAGGTTTTTCTCTCCCGTGAACCCGCTGGCGAAGAGTGGCTGCGCGCTTATGAGCAGATGTTGCACAGCACAATGAACCTTGCCCGTGAAGGCGATTTCGAATCGCGCGAACGCGCTCTGCACCTCTGGTCGGCGGGCGGCGAGGCGACAGGTGGGGAAGGCTTCACCGCCGAGGTGGTCTCTCCGGGCAAGTTCGGCAAGAACGCCCTGCGCCTGCATGTCCCTCCGGAGCGAAAAGCGGACTGGCTGGGCTGGCGGTTGTTAAACGTGCCTGTGCAGCCCTCCTCGCGTTACCTGTATGCAGCGTGGGTAAAAACAGAGAATATAGCCGACGGCAGCGTGGATATTCACGGGCACTGCAAGACGGCGGAGAACGCTTTGTCGAAGCAATCGCCCTTCTTCTCCAGCGTGCGCCGGTTAACGGGCAACAACGACTGGACGCTCTGCGCCTCCCAGATTGTAACCCCTTCCGACGCGCACCATGTGGAACTCCACCTGACAATGAACGTACATGGAACGGTGTGGCACGACGGTGTGCTGTTTGTGCCGGTAGAGGAGGGGACGGTGGCGCAGGTGGCAACCAACCCCGCCTTGTTGCCCACGCAGCCTCTGGCGTTGTGGCAGGTGAACCCGCTGGTGAAGGTGTTTCCAGACGACCCGCCACGCCATCACAGTAAAGAGCTGCACGTGGAGTGCGCCCGCAACGAGTGGGAGCCTCTGCAGGTGGCTCTCTGGAGCAAGCAACCGTTACGGGGCGTTACTGTAAGTATCTCAACGCTCCGCCACGCTTCGGGAGCTGCTCTGCCCGCGCCGAGGCTCTACCGTGTGGCAACTGTGCCGGTAGATGTGCCCACCAACTACTACGTCAGCCGCCTGCCGCAGTACTGTCGACACGTGCCGAGAGGCACTCCCTCCTGCGACGGCTGGGCAGGCGAATGGCCCGACCCGCTGGTACCTTTGAATGCATTCCATCTACCAGCCAATCGTACCCAGGCTTTATGGATAGACTGCTATGTGCCTGCGAACGCTCCTGCGGGAGAGTACCGGGGCACGCTCACCGTGCAGGTATCGGGCAGGAGGCTGTTGCAGATTCCCCTGAAGGTAACGGTCTGGGACTTCGCTATACCTGAGAGGAGCCATCTGCGCATCGTATACGACCTGCGTTCGGGACCGGGCTGGGATGTCACCGCCGGCGAAGACCCCGAAACCCTGAAGCGATGGTATCGTCTGATGGCAGAGCATCGGGTGAACCCGGATGTGGTATTGCCGATGCCGGAGTTCCGCTACGAGAACGGCAGGGTTGTGATGGAAGCCTCACGTTTCGAACCGATGGCGCGCTACGCCTTTGAGGAGCTTGGTTTCAATCATTGCTACACGCCCTGGCTCTTCTATGCTCTGGGGTGGGCGTATCCTCTGCCTCCTAAGTTTGGTCTGTCGCCACGCACGCCGGAGTATGAAAAGACACTGCAAGAGGCGTATCGGCAGCTGGTGGATTTCTTCACGCGGCGCGGCTGGCGGGACCGTCTGGTGTTCTATCTGTCGGATGAGCCGTTCCTGAACAATCCGCAGGTGGTCGACGACCTGCGTTATTACATCGGCGTGGTCAAACCGGTCGCTCCCGATGTACCTGTCTTCTCCAGCACCTGGTACCACTCGCCTGCGATGGACGGCTATCTCACCATGTGGGGCATCGGACAGCATGGCAGCTTCCCTGTGGAAAAGATGCGCGAGAGGCGTGCCGCCGGCGACCGCTTGCTCTTCACCACCGACGGACAGCAGTGCCTCGACACTCCTTATCTTGCCACCGAGCGATTACTGCCTCTCTATTGCTTCGTGTACGACGTGGAGGGTTATGAGTTCTGGGGCTTCTCGTGGTGGACGTATAATCCATGGCAGAAAGGGTGGCATCGGTACATCTCCCAGAGCGACCAGGGGCAGGAGTACTACTGGATACGCTACCCCAACGGCGATGGGTATATCGCCTACCCGGGAGAGCCAGTCGGTAGCAAGGAGCCTTTACCCAGCATCCGCTTGAAGGCAGTGCGCGAAGGAGCAGAGGACTATGAGTATTACCTGCTCTGGAAGCAGGCGGTGGAGCGGGCGAGGCAGGCTGGTAAGGATGTGTCCGCGGCTGGCACGCTGCAGAAGCAGATGGAGGCTCTTGTGCCCATACCGAACGCAGGCGGTTTGCGCTCCACCCAGATTCTCTCTGACCCGGACGCGGTGTATCGTCTGAGAAGAGAGATTGCAAGACAGATTCTTCAATGGAGGCGTTGACATGCCCGCACTGCAGGCTCGAGTCACGCTGTATGCGGACAGACCCGTCGGGAAAGTGAACCGGTGGGTGTTCGGAAACAATATGCTGGGCTACCAGAAGGGTGGCTGGCCCTGGGCGGAGCCGGTGTATCATGACCGGGGGGCGGGCATCTGGGATCCAGAACGAAGGCGTCCTGTGCCCGAGATGGTCACGCTGGCGAAGAACATCGGCTTGACCGTGGCACGCTATCCGGGTGGCTGCGGCGTGCATCTGTTTGACTGGAAGAAAACGGTAGGACCGCTGGAGAGCCGCCCAGAACAACAGTTCGGCTTGCCGGAGTTCCTGCTCTGCTGTCAGGCGATGGGGGCGGTACCGCTCATCACCCTTGCCGACTACTACGGCACGGCGCAGGATGCCGCCGATTTGTTGGAGTATCTCAATGCCCGTGCCAGACCGGGGAAACCATGGGCGCAACTGCGGGCAAAGGACGGGCATCCGGGCTCGTGGGATGTGCGGTGGTTCGAGTACGGCAACGAGACGGAGCACGGAGACCATCGGGAGCGAAAGATGTCGCCCATCGAGTACGCGCACAACTACCTGCAGTACCGCCGGGCGATGAAAGCGGTAGACGAGCGCATCAGACTGGGGGCGGTGGTGGCAACCGGCTTCCCGCGACTGGACGAGTGGGGGCGTCCCGTGCTGCAGATTATTGGCAAGGAGGTGGATTTCGTCATCCACCACAGCTACATCCCCCAGTACTCGCGCGAAGATGGGATACCCGATGCGGAGGAGCTCTTCGCTCTCGCGTTCGCCAGCCCCGACCAGATTCAGGCATACTACGATGACCTGCGCCGCCTTCTACGGGAGACCACCGGCAGAGATAATGTGCCCATCGCCGTCACCGAGTTCAACGGGCATTTCGTTCAGGAGAAGCCTGTACCTTATCGGCATACTCTGGGCAACGCGCTGCTGAACGCCGAGATGCTGCGGGTATTCCTGAAGCCTGAAAACCGTATCCTGATGGCGAATTTCTGGCAGTTCAGTAACGAGTACTGGGGAATGGTGAAGGGCTACACGCATCTCGGCGAACGGCTGGTGAAGCGTCCGCAATACTATCCGTTCGAGCTATACCATCACCATTTTGGGGACGAGCTGATACGGGTCGACGTGGACAGTCCCCGCTTTGAAGTGGAGGGCGGATACGGGGTGATGCCTGCCCGTGGCAGGGGACAGCGTGGGGGACTGGCCGGCAAGCCGCTGGAGCCGACCAGAGGCTGGCAAATCACTCCGGTGCAGGGAGTGGAGCAGCGAGTGGAAGGCAAGGTGCTGGCAGTCGAGTTCACAGGCGGCGAGGACATCAACTACTATCACGCGCGGGTGGTGTTGCCTGCTAAGCCGAACACACTGTACCGTCTGCGGGGCTGGGTGAAAACGGAATCGCTGACGTCCAGCCGGGGCGCATGTTTCCAGATTGGCGATGCACGCGGCTGGCTGGCGACTCGCTCCGCCGCCATCACCCCCGAAGTCACCGGCACGCACGACTGGACGCTGGTGGAGGTAGACTATCGCACGCTTGCCGACACCCGCGAGGTGGAGGTGCTGGCGCGTCGGCTGGAGGGAGGGGGAGTGGTTTCAGGGAAGGCATGGTACCGAGGAGTACAGATTCAGGAGATGGTGGCGCGCACCTTCCCCGCCGTGCCCTACCTATCCGCTATCGCCAGCCGACGGGAGCGCGGTATGGTGTACGCGATGCTGGTGAACAAGCACCTGCGCCTGCCATTAAAGGTGGAGGTTCGAGTAGAGGGGATCGAACCACGTGGAGCGACGCTCTGGGTGCTGACCGGCGAGCGCATCGATTCCACCAACGAGAGCAATCCGGATGCGGTGCGGGTGGTTTGTCTGCCTGTGGAGAAGGTGGGCAGGACGTTCACCGTGGAGTTACCGCCGCACTCGATGGCTGCGCTGAGTGTGTCTTCATCACGAGAAACGTAGGGGCAGATCCCCGTGTCTGCTCAATAATCTCCCATGCCTGCCCTGATAAACGACAAGGGCAAATCGGGCGACTGCAGGAATGGGGTCAACCAAAGGGGGTTGGCCCTACCGGGACGCATTTAGGTGCAAGCCCTACATGTTGGCAGTACAGAAAACCCTGCCCGTGTGCGTCGCGGCACAGAACGGCAGGGCAAAAGCACAGTCACCCGTACGCGAGCCTACTGTCCTTCTTTCTGCTCTTCCCGGGTTTGTCCGTAGGTAGGCGGCGCTTGCTGGGTGTCCTGCTGATTGATGGTGGCTGGCGGCGCGCCGGGGGGAGGACCCGGCTTGTCCGCGCAGCTGCTCAGTACCGTCACTGTCAGGAGGGTCACCGTCAAAACCAGTATTCTCGTTAAGACCAACCTCATCGGATGTTCTCCTGCTATGGCCATCGCTGGTCGTCGGTCAGCTGTCCGTCGCGCCACAGCTTCGCCATGGGCGGGCTGATGGCAAAGCGTCCTTCGTAGGTCTTGAACCATTCGTAGCGCTGCCACTTGGCGTGTCCGTCGGCGAAGGTGCAGTTGATGCCGCCGTTGTGTCGCCCGGAAAGCTGGTCAAACACCTCGTTCCAGGAGGTGCTGCCCGGCTCGATGTAGGGCCCGTTGTTGGCACTATATGGATTGGTGTCCGGCGGAACGTCTTCGGAACCGCTGCGCGACTCGGCGATGATGATGATGTCGGCGGTGGTTTCCCACTGTGCCTCGTTGTGCTCGTAGCCGCTGTAGCTGGTGCGGTAGTAGCCGTAATTGGCAATCAGCTCTTCGTTCTTCGCGTAGTTGCCGTAAATGATGGGAGCGGGCTTCGAGCATCCTCGCGCCGTGCGCACGTTCGCGGGCACGTTGCCGGGGAAAGTACCGACAAGCTTCACGTAGGGCGCGTCATCGCCCCAGGTGAAGCAGCCGTCATCTGCGGTGAACTCAATCATCTGTGGTTTCGGTGCCGCCGATTGGGGGCAGATGAAAATGTCCCAGCTCTTGATGTACGGCTGCAGGGGGATGTGCCATTCCCACCAGTTGAACACGAAGTAGCCGTCGTAGTCCTGCGCGTACATACGCATGGCGGTTCCGAGTTGCCGGGTGTTGCTGAGGCAGCTCGCTGCACGTGCTTTCGCGCGCGCCTGCGAGAAGACCGGGAACAGGATGGCTGCCAGTATCGCGATAATCGCGATGACCACCAGCAGCTCGATCAGGGTAAAGGCGTTACGTCTCATGACATGTCCTCCTTTCGGGGTTTGTCTCCTTCATGATACTCGTGCGAGGTTAAGCGGATGTTACGAAGCCGTTAAGGGATTGTTAAAGACTGCAATGGGGCGTGGAACAACGGTATGGAGGTGTAAAGAATGATTCGGCGCGATATCGAGCCGTTACTGGAGCTCCACGAGAACGAGCTGGTGCATCACGGGCTGGTGAAGCAGCAGGAAGCGTTGCTGGATTATGCCCGGCGCCACGATTACGAAGGCATCTACAACCTGTACAGTCAGGCGGTGGGTTCCGCCGTGCTGATACCGGTTTGGGATAATGACGCGCATCGGTATTATCTGATGACGCGCCTGAGCGAAGTTCAGTGGATACAACGTGAAGACGATGAAGCCGTCATCCTGTGGGATTTCCCCAACGAGGCGGTGGTCGTCATACGCCTGCAGGATGGTCATTTGAACACGCGCGTGTTTGCCAGTACCATAGAATGCGAAGAGGCAATGCCGGTTGGTGCGGTTGCCTGATTCTGTTGCCCCTCTCCCGCGGTGTGGGAGAGGGGCACAGGGGTGAGGGTTCGCAACGCATCGTGACCACTGTTCCTACACGGTTGGCAGCCCCATCGCCCTGAGCCATGTCTGCAGCTTGGCGATGCGCTCATGGTCACGCGCAGGCAGAGCGAGTGGTCGCCCGCGGCAATCCACAACCAGACCAACCACACCGCCCTCCGCAGTAACGGTCAACGGTTTACCCCTACCGGCTCCCACATCAAAGGCGCGGGTAGGACGTATCTCCACCTCTATCTTTTCGCCCTCGTTCAGCGGGAACACGCGCAGCTCCCCGAAACGGATCTGGTGGGTTTCCCCTCCCATACGGAGGGTGCAGACCTCATCGCCTTCCTTGGTGGTACCTACAGGGGCGATGCACGTGCCCAGAATCACCAGACAGTCTCGCTCGAAGACCTCCGTCGCCGCCTCGGGATGGATTTGAGAGAGCACGCCCAGCTGCGGCATCATGAAGATGGAGTCCACTGTGAGCATGGTAATCCCTTCGGGCTGGTAGGCGTCCATCATCATGAGCGCCGCCTGCGCCCGCCGCGGAGCGTGGCTCAGCACACCACCGCTACCCACCAGCATATTCAACTCCATCATGTTGACCAGCGTCTTGCCCGTGTCTTCCTGGCTCAGTGCCTCGCCGATGGTGCGTTGCTGTTGAATGCCTTTCAGTCCGCGTGCCAGCGATTTGTGGTGCTCGAACGCCAGGCGCAACGCTTCCCGCGCCACAGCCTGCTCCACATACAGGTCTTCCAGCGTTTGCGGGATGGTGGTAGGGCGTATCATTTTGTTGCGCAGGCGGTTGCGCAGGTCGCGTTCGTCCATCTCGAAGGGGAGCCAGCGACGGATGTTCGCCACGCCCGTCTCCACCAGCACGTTGCAGATAGAGTAGCTCATGCCGAGGTTCGCGCTTACCGTGCGGTTATAGATGCCGTTAAACACCGAGAAGACGTCGGTGGTCGCGCCGCCGATGTCCACCCCAAGGATGTTGATGCCGCGCATTTCGGCGATGGTCTGCATGATTTTGCCCACGGCGTTGGGGGTGGACATGATGTCCGCGCTGGTCCAGCTGAGCAGTTTGCTGTAACCGGGCGCCTGTTGCATCACGTGTTCGAGGAACAGCTCGTGGATGGCTTCGCGGGCAGGACCCAGATTCTCGCGCTCCAGGGTGGGGCGCAGGTTATCCACGATACGCAGGTCTACCTTGCCGTCCAGAAGCTGTTTCACCGGCTCACGAGCGTCTTTATTGCCTGCGAAGATAACAGGTAATCGCATTCCTCCCAGACGCGGACGGGGGTCTGCCGCTACCAGCATTTCCGCCAGCTCCACC
>JAPWUZ010000077.1 GCA_028275265.1 Armatimonadota bacterium
GCTTGAGCCGCACCTCCAACCCCTCGCCATCGCGCAGGCAACGCTGTAAACGCTCACGCAAACCTGCATCCGGACAGAGAAGCCAAACCACAGGCATGTGAGACACCTCGCCACAGAAGATGCTGAAACGAGTATAAAACAGCGAGAAGAGGTTGTCAAGTGATGGTCACACAGGGAAGCTGCTGGCAGGTGTGCTATAATGATGGGGACGCGATGAAACACCCCGCAGGAGGCTGAGGGATGATTTGCGTGATTGGAGGAGCCGGTTACATCGGCTCGCACTGTGTGAAAAGGCTGCTTGAACGCGGCTACGAAGTCATCACTCTGGACAATCTGGAAGCAGGGCATCGGGCGGCGGTAGTCGGCGGTGAGTTCGTGCAGGGCGACTATACCAGCAGGCAGACTCTGGACGCCCTGTTCAGCCGCTATCCGATAGAGTGCGTCATGCATTTTGCCGCCTATGCGTCTGTCGCCGAGAGCATGACCGACCCGGCGAAGTTCTATCGTCTGAACGTTGTCGGAGGCTACACGCTGCTGGAGGCAATGCGTGCGCATCATGTCCCCTATCTCATCTTCTCCTCCAGCGCGGCTACCTATGGGGAACCTCAACAGATACCCATCCCCGAAGACCATCCGCAGCAGCCGACCAACGCTTACGGGGAGACCAAGCGCGCCTTCGAGCAGATGTTGCGGTGGTACGATGTGGCATTCGGGCTGCGCTCCATCAGCCTGCGCTACTTCAACGCTGCCGGCGCCGACCCCGAGGGGCAGCTAGGAGAGGACCACGATCCCGAAACGCACCTGATCCCGCTCGTGCTGTTGACCGCACTGGGCAAACGCCCCGTGATCAAGATATTCGGCACGGACTATGACACCCCCGACGGCACTGCCATCCGCGACTATATCCATGTTACCGACCTCGCCGACGCACACATCCTCGCCTATGACGCGCTGAAACGTGGCGCGCCCACCACCGCCTACAATCTGGGCAATGGGCTGGGCTATTCGGTGCGCGAGGTTATCCGCACCGCCGAAGAGGTCGTCGGGCATTCGATCCCGCAGGAAGAGGCTCCACGCCGTGCCGGAGACCCCGCGCGGCTGGTGGCAAGCGCAGAGCGTGCCAGACGGGAACTGGGCTGGCGACCGCAGTATGCGGAACTGCGTACCATTATCGAAACCGCGTGGCGGTGGCACTCCGCTCACCCAGATGGCTATGGTGACAGGACATGATGGGTCCTCCCCGCCATCGCTTTGCACCGGCGAAGGGGAACTCTCGCGAAGGAAAGAATAGGAGACAAAGAAGTGATGAAGGGAGGTTGTGATCCATGAAACTGGGGTTTGTCAGCGCGATATTACCCGACCTCTCGCTGCAAGAGGTGATGCAGTTCGCTGCCGTAGAGGGTTTCGACTGTGTGGAAATCATGTGCTGGCCCGTCGGTAAAGCAGAGAGGCGCTATGCCGGTGTGACACACATCGACGTGGCTACTCTGGACGACGCGAAGGTTGCGGAAATCAAAGCACTCTGTGAGCGCACTGGCGTTTCTATCAGCGGTCTGGGCTATTACCCGAACGTGCTCTCCCCCAACCCGGAGGAAGCCAGTGCGTGCCTCGAACACCTGAAGAAGGTGATCACCGCCTCGGCGAAGCTGGGCATCGGGCTGGTGAACACCTTCATCGGGCGCGACTGGACACGCTCGGTGGAAGACAACTGGGCACGCTTTCTGGAGGTGTGGAAACCGCTTATCGCCTATGCGGAAAGCCTTGGCGTGCGCATCGGCATCGAGAACTGCCCCATGCTGTTCACGCGCGACGAGTGGCCCGGTGGCAAGAACCTGGCAACCTCGCCCGCCATCTGGCGCAAGATGTTCGCGGAGATTCCCAGTGACCACTTCGGACTGAACTTTGACCCGTCGCACTTCGTCTGGCAGCAGATGGACTACCTGAAGCCACTGCGTGAGTTCAGCCACAAACTGTTCCACATCCATGCCAAAGACGCGCGGGTAGACAGGCATCGGCTGGACGAGGTGGGCATCCTCGCCACACCGCTGGAGTATCACGTGCCCAAGCTGCCCGGGCTAGGCGAGGTGGACTGGGGCAAGTTCTTCTCGGTGCTCACCGACGTCGGCTACGAGGGAGCGGTTTGCATTGAAGTGGAAGACCGTGCCTATGAGAAGACGCTGGAAACGCGCAAGCAGGCGTTGCGCCAGTCGGCGCGGTACCTGCGCCAGTTCATGAGTGGAGGGAAATAAATCATGGACTACACCTATCGGGACATCGCTAAAATGATTGACCACTCGCTGCTGAACCCGGTACTGACCGATGCCGAGCTGGAAGCCGGTTGTCGGCTCGCGCGCGAGTACGATGTAGCCAGCGTGTGCATCAAACCCTACTACCTGAAACGTTGTGCCGAGCTGCTGGCAGGCAGCGATGTGCGCCCTAGCACTACGATTGGCTTTCCACACGGCGGACACACCACCGCCATCAAGGTCGCTGAGGCGAAGCAGGCTCTGGACGACGGCGGCATCGAGCTGGACATGGTGGTGAACATCGGCAAGGTGCTCAGCGGCGACTGGGACTACGTGCGCGATGACATCCGCGCAGTCGTGGAGGTCACACATGAGCGCGGCGGCATCGTGAAAGTCATCTTCGAAAACTATTACCTGCAGGACGAGCACAAGATTCGGCTCTGCGAAATATGCGCAGCGGTGGGCGCGGACTTTGTGAAGACCTCCACGGGCTTTGCGGCGGGCGGTGCCACCATTGAGGATTTGAAACTGATGCGTCGGCACTCGCCGCCGCACGTGCAGGTGAAGGCAGCCGGGGGCATTCGCACGCTGGACGCATTGCTGGAGGTGCGTGCCATCGGTGTGACCCGCGTCGGAGCCACGCGCACGGTAGATATTCTGGAAGAATGCAAGCGCAGGCTGGGAGCAAGCAGTCGCGAACATTCATAAGGGCGGAGCGTGACACGGTTCGACGCGGGCTGA
Organism: Armatimonadota bacterium; assembly: GCA_028275265.1. GTDB lineage: Bacteria > Armatimonadota > HRBIN16 > HRBIN16 > HRBIN16 > HRBIN16. The sequence goes on from JAPWUZ010000077.1 coordinate 2,988, forward strand.
CCCGTTAGTCTCGACCCAAGGGGTCGCTGAGTGACCTCTTGGTCTCACCGAATTGGCAGTAAACTGTCTCTTTACAGTCAGTGTTGCAGGCTATTTCTCACGGGGTTATGGCGGTCAGTTACTGACAGATTATGGAGCGGGGGACGGGAATCGAACCCGCACCGCCAGCTTGGAAGGCTGGAGCTCTGCCATTGAGCTACCCCCGCACCGCTGGTCGGGGTGACTGGACTCGAACCAGCGACCTCTTGGTCCCAAACCAAGCGCTCTACCAACCTGAGCTACACCCCGACCATCTGCGCTATTATTATAGTCCAAAACGGAGCGTACGTCAAGCCACACGCGGTTTATCCTTCTGCTGTCCAACCAAAACCCTAACCCAAAAACGCACACTTGCAGGAATCCTCCCGCGTACTCCCGAAAGCGTACCGTAACGTTGTCAGCACAGAGGAAAGGAGTGTTCACAGCATGGAGATTGGCATACTGACCGCACCTTTTGGTGGAGAACCTCTAGAGGTTGTGGCAGCCTTCGCAGGCGAACACGGCTTCGCTGCACTGGAAGTGGCTTCGGGACCGGGTTCCAAACATATCGACATCACCAACTTCACACAGGCAGACGCCGACCGCGTCCTGGAACTGCTGGAGCGACGCGCACTGCGCATCAGCAGTCTGGCGATGTACACCAATACTACTCCCGCGGACCCGCAGGAGCGTGCGAGGGTGATTGACCTTCTGAAAAAAGCGGTGGACGCTGCAGAGCTGCTGGGCGTCGACGTGGTGTGTACTCTGGGTGGGATGCCCGTACCCGGTAAGGATAAGTTCAAGACCATTCAAGAGGATTGCACGCAGGTCTTCCCGCCTGTGCTGGATTACGCAGGCGAACGTGGTATCAAGATTGCACTGGAGAACTGGTACGCCACCAACATGCAGGGGCTAGAGCACTGGAAGTGCATGTTCGACGCCATTCCGCACGAGAACTTCGGCTTGAACTTCGACCCGTCGCACCTGATATGGCAGGGCATCGACTACATCGCGGCCGTGCACCACTTCGGCAAGCGCATCTTCCACACGCACGCCAAAGATACCGAGGTCCGCGAGGACAAACTGCGCTGGCTCGGCAATCAGGCGCATGGCTGGTGGCGCTACGTCATCCCCGGCTTCGGCGCGGTGCGTTGGGGCGAATATATCGGCGCGCTGAGAGCCATCGGCTACGATGGCGTGCTCTCCATCGAACATGAGGACAGCGCATTCGGGCGCGAAGAGGGCTTCCTCGCCGGCAAGCGGTACCTGAGCCAGTTCGTGTAGGAGGGTACGTGACAATGGCATACCTGTTGGGCGTCGACGTGGGTACCAGCGGTACCAAGGCGCTGCTGATCGACCAGAGCGGAACGGTAGTCGCTCGTGCGGTCAGTGAGTACCCGCTGTATACCCCGAAGCCCCTGTGGGCAGAACAGGAACCTGCCGACTGGTGGCGAGCCACCTGCGAGAGCATCCGCGAGGTGCTGCGCCAGGCAGGGGTCACCGGCGAACAGGTGCAGGGTGTGGGCTTGTCTGGGCAGATGCACGGCTCGGTGTTCCTCGATGAGGACAATCAGGTGATCCGCCCTGCCATCCTGTGGTGCGACCAGCGCACGGCGGCGGAGTGCGCATGGATTACCGAAACGGTCGGGCGTGAGCGCGTGGTGGAGCTGACATCGAACCCGGTTCTCACGGGCTTTCAGGCGGGCAAGATTATCTGGCTGCGCAACAACGAGCCGGATGCATACGCCCGCGTGCGCAAGGTGTTGTTGCCCAAAGACTACATCCGCTACCTGCTTACGGGTGAGTACGCGACAGAGGTCTCGGACGCCTCGGGCACGTCGCTGTTCAATGTGCGCAAGCGCCAGTGGGCAGACGAAGTGCTGGATGCCATCGGCATCCCGCACGAGTGGATGCCCAAAGTGTACGAGTCGCCCGAAATCACCGGACGCATCACCGCTGAAGCCGCGGCGGCAACCGGACTGAAAGAGGGCACACCCGTTGTCGGCGGCGGCGGCGATCAGGCGGCAGGCGCGGTGGGCAACGGCATCGTGGAGACAGGTGTGGTCTCGGTGTCGGTGGGCACTTCGGGAGTGGTGTTCGCCTTTGCCGACGAGCCTGTGGTGGACCCCGGCTTGCGCACGCACACCTTCTGCCATGCGGTGCCCGGCAAGTGGCACGTGATGGGTGTGATGCTATCGGCGGGGGGAAGCCTGCGCTGGTGGCGCGATGCCTTCGCTACCGAGGAGAAGAGCGTCGCCTCCGCAATGGGAGTAGACCCATACGAGCTGATTACCGCTGAGGCAGCACAGGCTCCGCTGGGCACGGAAGGCTTAATCTTCCTGCCCTATCTGACAGGCGAACGCACCCCGCACGCAGACCCACACGCGCGAGGCGTTTTCTTCGGTGTCACTCTGCGCTCCGACCGCTCACACTTCGCCCGCGCGATACTGGAGGGCGTGGCGTTCGGCTTGCGCGACTCGTTTGAAATCCTGGGTGAGATGGGCTTGCCGATAACGCAGGTACGGGCATCTGGCGGTGGAGCACGCAGCGCGGTGTGGCGACAAATCCTCGCCGACGTATCGGGTTACGACCATGTGACCATCAACGTGGATGAGGGTCCGGCGTTTGGTGTGGCGCTACTGGCAGGCGTGGGCACCGGCGTGTGGAAGAGCGTTCCCGAAGCCTGCCATGCCACGATCGAGGTGGTCAGCAGCACTCCCACCAATCCCGACGCCCATCGCGCCTACGAGGCGTATTACGCGCTTTACCGCAAGCTGTACCAGCACCTGAAAGCGGACTTCGTCGAGGTAGCGGGGTTGATGCAGTAGAAGTTGGTCAGGGCGTTGCCCGGTGTGTCACCGACAAGGGGGGCGATTCGGATGTAACGCCCCCCGTAATGCCATTTCGGAATACGTCCGTGCGGACATTACGGCGGTGGAGGAGCGATGAACGACAGTGCGCGCTGGCAAAAGGTTCAGTCACTTCTGGAACAAGGTGTCGAATCAAGTATCTACTCCTGCTGTGTGGTGGCGGTGGGCGATTCGAGGTCAGTATGGCGCACCGCCAGCGCAGGGCTGGCAGACCCAGAACAGGGCACACCCGCTGACACTGGAACGCTTTTTGACCTCGCTTCGCTCACAAAGCCGGTGGCGTGTGCATCCAGCGTAATGGCTCTGGTGGAAGAAGGGGTGTTGCAGCTGGAGGCTCCAGTGTCTTCGCTCATCGATGAGGCTCCGGCGTGGTTCAAGCGCATCCGCCTGCGGCATCTGCTCACGCACACATCGGGCTTGCCCGCCTGGAAGCCCTTCTACGAGCAGGCACAGGGCGAGGGGCTTGTACAGGTGGTGCTACAAACACCCCCTTCGCGCCTGCCCGAGGTAGGCTACGAATACAGCGACCTGAACTACATCCTGTTAGGCGAGATTGTCCGTCGCACCTCCGGCAAGAGCCTTGCCGACTACGCGCGGGAGCGTATCTTCCTGCCCGCAGGAATGCCGGACACCCTGTATAACCCGGACGAGCACCTGCTGCCCCGCGTAGCGGTTACCGCAAACTGCCCCTGGCGCAAAGGACAGACCCTGCGCGGGCAGGTTCATGACGCTAACGCCTGGGCAATGGGCGGTGTGAGCGGGCACGCTGGACTGTTCTCCACCGCGAACGACCTTGCTCGCTTCTGCCAGATGCTGCTGCGGGGAGGCGACGGCGTGCTGGGCAAAATGACGGTAGAGGAGATGTTCCATAATCAGATACCGGGCATCGGCGGACAGAGCTTCGGCTGGTTCACCCATCCCAATGATATGCTTCCCCGTGCCAATCTGCTTCCTGAAAGCTGCATCGGGCACTCGGGTTTCACAGGCACGGCACTGCTGCTGAATCGGCAACCCGATTTTTTGGTGGTGTTGCTGAGCAACCGTGTGTACTGCGCCTACGAGGGAGGACGCTGGCTGCCCTATCGTCGGCAGATACTAAATGCCGTTAGCGCGGTCATCGGTTGAAGGAAGATGCCAGTTGCCCTCACCCCCTACCCCTCTCCCGACGCTGCGGGAGAGGGGTGTCTGGCTTCCCCTTCCCTCTCAGGGAAGGGGGCTGGGGGGTTAGGTGTTTGTTGCCCTCATTCCCGTGCCCCCTCTCCCGACGCTGCGGGAGAGGGGAGAGCTGGGAGCAGGGACATCAGTTGCCTGTGTGTCCTCTATGTCAACGCCATGGGCATCAGCACGCACAGGTAGTTGTCCTGGTCTGCCGGGCGGATGACCGCCGGACGCAGCGACTCCGTGAGTTCCAGATGTACGCCTTCGGAGTCGATCACGCTCAGCACGTCAATCAGATAGCGCGCGTTGAAAGCCACTGTGATGTCGTCGCCCTCGCGCACCACTTCTACCTCTTCGTGCGCTTTGCCCGATTGCCCGCTCTCTGCTTCAATAATCAGATACTCACCGTTCGTGCTGAGAATGACGCGGTTGCTGATATCGCGGGCTACAAGACTGGCGCGGCGCACGGCACGCAGAAACTCTTCGGTAGCCAGAGTCAGTCGCTTCGTGTAGGTGGTGGGAATGACACGCTGGTATGCCGGGAACTGCCCGTCGATGAGGCGGGTGATCAGGAAAGTGCGACGAGGGTCATCCACCGGTCGGAATGACGCTTGATTCCGCCCGATTTGCACCTCCACCTCGCCGTCGTAGTCGCCCACAATGCGCGCCAGCTCGTTCATGGCGCGTGCGGGTATCACCGCGGCGATAGGCGTTTCCAGCGCGTTCGTCCCCACGAGGTGCGAGCGCACGGTCAATCGGTGGGTGTCGGTCGCCACCATGCGCAGGGTGACGCCGTCGTACTCAACCAGCACGCCGGTCAATATGGCTCGGGTTTCCTCGGTGCTCACCGCGAAGATGGTCTGCTTAATCATTTCTTTGAGCGTTTCGGCAGGCACGGTGAAGGAGGTGGCATCGCTCACCTCCGGTAAAGAGGGATACTCCGCAGGCGAAAGCCCGAGCAGCTTGTACTCGGACCGCTCGCAGCTGAGCAGTACAGCATGGGTAGCGTCATCGCTCAACTTGACCTCGGCATCGGGCAGAGACGACAACACCTCCTGCGTCAGTCTGGCAGGTGTCGTGGCATCGCCGGGCATCTCCACAGTGGCAGGCACGAAGCACTCGATGCCGATTTCGAGGTCGGTAGCGGTCAGTTTCAAACCGTCGCCCTCTGCACTCAGGTGAATGTGTTGCAGGATGGGCAGGGAGCTGCGTCCGCTCACCGCGTGCGCAACGGTCTGTACTCCCTCCAGCAGTTCTTTTCGGGTGGTGGTAACCTTCATGACGAACCTCCTCACTCCTCGAAGTCTCCGGGTAGCAACGGCAGAGAGAACAGTTCCTCGGGCTGGTGCGCTGTTTGCAGGTGTGGGAAGTGCTCCGCAATGTGGCGCAGCACGCGCTCGCCGAGCTGTTCCGAAACCATCGGCGTCTCCACCCCCTGTCGGAGCAGCTGGCGTGCCTGCTCCAGCGAGCGTGCCTCATAGGCACAGGCAGGACAACGCAACAGGTGTCTCTCGATGCGCTGCATCATGCTCTCCGTGAGCTCCTGGTCCATATAGTTACCCAGCAGCTCGCGCACTTCGGTGCACTTCATGTCTCTTCCCCCCACTCTTCCGAGAGCGCGTCGCGCAGAGCCGTCCGGGCACGGTATAACATGCCCTTCACCGAGGGCACGCTACGCCCTATTATTTGCGCCGCCTCCTTCGCCGTGAACTCTTCCACATCGCACAACAGCAACACCGTCTGATATTCCTCCGGCAACCGCTTCAAAGCCCGCTGTACCGCGACGCGCAAATCGACCTCGGCGGTGTCTCCGCCCCACGCAGGTTCGCCTCCGTCTTCCAACGGCAGCAGGCGAGGCTGGCGCAGGCGGTCTATACAGCAGTTGCGCGCGATGCGAAACAGCCACGCTTTGAAGGTGCCTTCCGCTCGATAGCCCATGCATCCCTCGAAGGCACGGAGAAACACCTCCGACAGCACCTCTTCGGCGTCCGCACGGTTGCCCAGCAGGCGCGTGGCGTACGCCAGCACGGCGTCGGCATAGCGCCAGAACAGCGTCTCCACCGCCTGCATATCGCCCGCACGGAACCGCGCGACCAGTCGTGCCTCTTCGCTCTCTCTACCGTTTTCCATAAGACAAGACGTGTGGGAGGTTCAAAAAGCACCGCGGCGGGTGCAAATTCCTTGCAGATTGTAACCGCCTTTGGACGCGGAGTCAAGAGGGTCACCGATACCCGTACTCTTGCGGTACAGATTTCCTGAGCGGATTGCCGATAATGGAAGCGTGCAAAAACTTCGTGTGAGGGCAATTGTATGAGCAGCCATGAGACGCTCACCGAACTGGTGGAGGTTTTAATCGACAAAACCCGCGACAAACGGCTGATGTGGGAACCGGTTGGCGAGGCAGATACCTACGCCACCGTCATCGATGGCTCGTACACGTTGCGGGTGTATCGAGATGACGATGAGGTATGCCTGGTGTTGCGCGAGATGCACTCTCCCGAAGCGATAACCCTCTTCGCGCACAACCAGATTGACCACGAGCGACTGGAACTGCTCCATCGTGTGGTGCGTGAGAACGCGCTGCGTTACGATGAGAAAATCGCGCAGGTGGTGGAGATTCTGAAGGCGCTATAGCAGCTAGCGCAGCACGTGCCGCAAGAAGAAGAACAGGTTCGCAGGACGCTCTGCCAGCCGTCGGGTGAAGTAGGGATACCACGCCTCCCCGTAAGGCACATACACGCGCATCTGGTAGCCCTGAGCCACCAGATGCTCCTGCAGGTCGCGCCGGATGCCGTACAGCATCTCGAACTCAAACCGCTGA
>JAPWUZ010000078.1 GCA_028275265.1 Armatimonadota bacterium
GGACATCGATGGGGTGCGCATCGTTTCCGAAAACGTCAACCGAATCGCCGGCGAGGATACGGGCGTCCTGCTCATCACGCACTACCAGCGCATCCTGCGCTACATCCGCCCGCACTTCGTGCATGTGATGGTGAACGGGCGCATCATCCGCTCCGGCGATGAAAGCCTTGCGCACGAGCTGGAGCAGCGCGGTTACGACTGGATACTGCAAGAGGCGGGCGTCGAAGAGAGAACACTACAGGAGGTGGGTTAAATGACAGCGCCACAGTCTTTGCTGGATGTCGGCACCGATTACCAGTACGGTTTTCGGGATGAGATAGAGTACGTCTACAAGGCGGAGAAGGGTCTTAACCGCCGCGTGGTGGAGATGATTTCGCATTTCAAGGGTGAGCCAGACTGGATGCGCCAGTTCCGCCTGCGCGCCTTGGAGATATTCCTGAAGAAGCCAATGCCCACTTGGGGCAACACGCAGCTGCTGAGCGAAATCAACTTCGACGACATCTATTACTACATCAAGCCTGCTGAGAAGCAAGGCAGGACGTGGGACGAGGTGCCCGAGCAGATTAAGAACACCTTCGAGAAGCTGGGTATCCCCGAGGCGGAGCGCAAGTTCCTGGCGGGCGTGTCCGCGCAGTACGAGTCGGAGGTGGTCTACCACTCCATCCGTGAAGACCTCGAGCGACAGGGCGTCATCTTCATGGACATGGACTCGGGCTTGCGAGAGTATCCCGATTTGGTGCGCCGCTGGTTCGGCAAGGTGATACCCCCCGCCGATAACAAGTTCGCTGCGCTGAACTCGGCGGTGTGGTCGGGTGGTTCGTTCATCTACGTGCCACCGGGGGTGCATGTGGAAATCCCGCTTCAGGCGTACTTCCGTATCAACGCGGAGAACATGGGGCAGTTCGAGCGCACCCTGATTATCGCCGATGAGGGCAGCCGCGTCCATTACATCGAGGGCTGCACCGCGCCTATCTACTCGACCGACTCTCTGCACTCGGCGGTGGTGGAGCTGGTGGCGCTGAAGGGCGCACACATCCGCTATACCACCGTGCAGAACTGGTCCAAGAACGTGTACAATCTGGTCACCAAGCGAGCAGTGGCTTACGAGGACGCGACCGTGGAGTGGGTGGACGGAAATCTGGGATCTAAACTGACGATGAAGTACCCGAGCGTCTATATGGTCGGCAAGGGCGCGCGTGGGGACATCCTGTCGGTCGCCTTCGCCGGTCCGGGGCAGCATCAGGATGCAGGTGCGAAGGTCGTCCATGCCGCGCCGTACACCACGTCCACCGTCGTCTCCAAGTCCATCAGCAAAGGTGGTGGGCGAACGACCTATCGTGGACTGGTGCAGGTGGATGAGGGCGCGGTCGGCGCGAAGTGCAACGTGCGCTGCGACGCTCTGTTGCTGGACGAGTTCTCGCGCTCCGATACCTATCCCACCATGAACGTGAAAGAAGACGATGTGCGTATCGAACACGAAGCTACCGTCAGCAAGGTGGGCGAGGAGCAGCTGTTCTATCTGATGAGCCGAGGGCTGAGCGAACAGGAAGCCACCACCATGATTATCAACGGCTTCTTCGAGCCTTTCGCGAAAGAGCTGCCGCTGGAGTACGCAGTGGAGTTGAACCGACTCATCGCCTTGGAGATGGAGGGTTCGGTCGGCTAATGAAGGATACATTGACCACCACCAGCCCCGCAGGGCTGGAGCTGATAGAAGCCATCAGTCGGCACTTAGCGGAGCCGGAGTGGGCGGTCGCGCACCGGCGAGCAGCTTGGAACCGCTTCTGGGAGACGCCCACTCCCCCGCGCACCCATGAACACTGGCGGCGCACCGACATCAGTCATCTGGTGCTGGAAGAGATTGTGCCTGCCCTGCCCGCGGAGCATCGTTCTCTTCCCGAGTGGCTGGACAACACGATTCACGGTGCTGCACGCCGCGTCGGCGGAACGCTGGCTTTTCTGGATGGCACACTGGTCTATGAGCGCATCACGGATAGTGTGCGCAAAGCCGGGGTGGTGTTCACCAGCTGGTCGCAGGCGGTACAGCAACATCCCGACATTATCCGCCGCGCCTTAGAAAGCGTGGATTATGACCCAGCCGATGAGAAATTCACCGCTATGGCGCGTGCCTACGCGACTGGTGGCACGGTGTTGATTGTGCCGCGCGGGGTGAAGGTGAACCTGCCCTTACAAGCGTTCTTTGCGGTGGAAGACGCGCGGGCTGTGTTCCCCCATACGCTGGTGATTGTGGAAGAGGGCGCGCGCGTCACATTGCTGGACGGCATGGTCTCGCCCGACCTGCCTTCGCGCGCCTTTGGTAGCGGTGTGGCTGACCTGATTCTGGGTGAGGGTGCGGAGCTCACCTACGTACTGTTCCAGCAATGGGGACAGGGTATGGAGTACTTCCACCACCAGCGAGCGGTGCTTGGCAAGGATTCTCATCTCACCACCATTACCGTCGCTCTGGGGGCGTCTTTAAGCAAAGCCACTATAGAGTCCCTGCTTTGCTCTCCAGGCGCGGTGAGCGATATGCTGGGCGTGGTGTTCGGCGATGGCAATCAGCATTTCGATCACCACACGGTGCAGCTGCACACCGTCGGCAATACCACCAGCGACCTGCTTTTCAAGGTCGCCCTAGACGAGCAGGCATACTCCGCCTACAGTGGCTTGATTCGCATCGATCCGGGCGCGCAGAAGGCAAACGCCTACCAGCGCAACGAAAATCTGGTGCTGAGCAGTTCGGCACACGCCGAAACGTTGCCCAATCTGGAGATCGAGGCAAACGATGTGCGCTGCACGCATGGCGCAACGGTTGCCCCGGTAGACACAGAGCAAATGTTCTACCTGATGAGCCGAGGGATGCCACCGCGCGATGCGAAGCGGCTTATCGTGGAAGGGTTCTTGCAGCCGGTACTGGACCGCATCCCGGCAAAGAGCCTGCGCGAGATGGTCAGCGCGAAGGTAGATGAGAAGATTGCCCGCAGGAGGTTCTGAGTGGACTATGCGCTTCCGTATAGCCAGCGTCTCGGAGGTGGAGGTCGGCAGGGCAGTCGCTGTTGAGGTGAACGGTAGGAGGATAGCTCTCTGCCGCCCCGCCCCTGATGAGTTCTACGCGATCGACGATACCTGTTCGCACGCATTGGCTTCGCTGAGCGAGGGCGAACTGATGGAATACGAGATCGAATGCCCGCGACACGGGGCGCACTTTGACATCCGAACCGGAGAGGCACTGACGCTGCCCGCGACTAAACCGGTTCGAACGTACCGCGTCGCTGTCGATAACGGCGAAATACACATCGAGCTTCCTGACTAGGGGGTTCTTAGAGCCTGACACAGGCTGGGAGGTAGGATCGATGATGACATCCCTGCAAACGCAGTTAAAATACGACGTGGAGGCAATCCGCGCCGACTTCCCCATCCTTCAGCGGCGGGTCAACGGTCACCCGCTGGTATACCTGGACAACGCCGCGACATCCCAGAAGCCGCGCCAGGTCATCGATGCCCTCGTGCACTACTATGAGTTTACGAACGCCAACGTGCATCGAGGACTGCACACACTGGCGGAAGAGGCTACCGAAGCCTATGAATCCGCCCGTGCGAAGGTAGCGCGCTTCATCGGTGCGGAGCCGGAAAGCGTGGTGTTCACCCGCAACGCTACCGAAGCGATTAACCTGGTGGCGTATGCTTGGGGTCTGGCGAACCTGAAAAGCGGCGACCGCATTGTGCTGACCGAGATGGAACATCACTCCAACATCGTGCCCTGGCAGCTGATTGCTCGTCTCACGGGGGCACAACTGCACTACGTGCCATTCACGCCAGAGGGCGAGATGGACATGGAGGCTCTCGACAACGCCTTGAGGCAGGAACCGAAGCTGGTCGCCATCGTCCACGTCTCCAACGTACTCGGCACGGTCAACCCCGTGGAGGAGATTACTCGAAAGGCGCACGCGGTGGGTGCAAAGGTGCTGATTGATGGCGCGCAGGCAGTGCCCCACAAGCCAGTGGACGTCACACGGATAGGCTGTGACTTCTACGCTTTCTCCGGGCACAAGATGCTGGCACCCACCGGTATCGGTGCGCTGTACGCTCGGCGCGAACTGCTAGAGGAGATGCCCCCGTTCATGGGTGGAGGCAGTATGATCCGCCGCGTGACGCACGAGTTCAGCACGTGGGCAGACATCCCCACCAAGTTTGAAGCGGGAACCCCCAACATCGCCGACGCCATCGGCTTTGGGGCGGCGGTGGACTACCTGCAGCACGTCGGCATGGAAGCCATCCGGCAGCATGAACAACGGCTCACGGCGGAGGCGCTGCGCCTTCTCGAAGCCGAAGAGGACATCGTAGTTTATGGACCGCGTGACCCGCAGCGACGCTGCGGGCTGGTCTCTTTCAACTTCAAGCATGTCCATCCCCATGATGTAGCACAGGTACTCGATGCACGGGGTATCGCCATCCGCGCGGGACACCACTGTTGCCAGATTATCATGCGCCGACTGGATGTCACCGCTACTGCACGCGCCAGTTTTTACCTGTATAATACGATAGAGGAGATCCACACCTTCGTGGAGGCTCTGGACGACGTCAGGAAGGTTTTTGGCAAATATGGTGGATGATGAACTCTACCGTGAAATCATTCTGGAGCACTATCACCATCCGCGTTATAAGGGTGCGCTGCCCGATGCCAACCTCACCGCCGAAGGGATGAACCCCCTGTGCGGCGACGAGCTCACGCTCTATTTGAAGACGGACGGAGACAGGATTGTGGAGGCGCGCTTTGATGGGCGAGGTTGTTCTATCAGCCAGGCGTCTGCTTCCATGCTGACGGAAGCGATACGCGGATTGACTGTGGATGAGGCAAAGGCGCTGCTGGAACGAGTCAAAGCAATGCTCACGGGCTCACCACACGAACCCTTCGACGAGGATGACGACTTGAGTGCGCTGGAAGGGGTGAAGAAGTATCCGGTGCGCATCAAGTGTGCTTTGCTGGCATGGACGACTCTGGAGGAGATTCTCCACAAATAACGGGAGTGCGGTATGGCACTGACACACGAACAGGAAACACAAATCCGTGAACGGCTGATGACCGTATACGACCCGGAACTGGGCATCGATATCGTCAATTTGGGTCTGGTATATGGTATCGACAGGGATGACGAGGGCAACGTGCTTATCACCATGACGCTGACCAGCCCGGGTTGCCCTATCGGACCTATGCTGGAAGAGATGATTCGCGAGCGGTTGTCCGAGCTGCCCTTTGTGAAGGAAACTTACGTGCAGCTGGTGTGGCAACCGCGTTGGGACCCGCGCGTGCACTGCAGTGAGGAGGCAAAGCTGGCGCTGGGCATCTGGGACTGAGCGGGCTGGCATGAGCGATTGCTCACAGGGATACCCGCCGTTTAGTTCCCCAGCCGGGCATACGCTTCTAAAATGCACTGATGCATGGGCATGTCGGCAGTGATGCCCGTCAGCCTTGCCAGTACCGCAGAGACGCCCTCCTGCTCGATACGCCTTTGCAGTGCCACTGCGGATTCATCTTTCGGGTTGTCGTACCGCAAAGCGGCGGCGATGACAGTACAAAAGGCCCTCGGCTCTACGCCGTGCTCCCACAGCAGTCTTGCCGCCCCAACCAGTCGGTCGTCAGGACGCAGCTTGCGCTCCGGGTCACGCGCTACCCGCGCTACCGTGTCACCCAGTGCGACGTTCTCAAAACGACGGTACAGGTCCAGCACATGTTCTCGCATCTCTTCGTGGGTAAACCCGTGCTTGCGTGCGAGTACGTCGCTCACCGCCTGCATGGCTTCATCCAGCACGGAACGTATCCATTCGTCTCTCATTGCCTCATACACATAGGTATAGCCCTTCAGCCAGCCCAGGTACCCCAGCGTGGCGTGTGCCGCGTTATGCACGAACAGCTTGCGCTCCACATACCCGGCAAAGTTCTGCACCGGCTCCAGGCCAACGATAGGCGGAATCTCACCCTTTATCGCCTGCGCGTTCACCGGTAGCCTTTTATACGCTTCCACTTTAATCGCCAGCGGGTCGGCTTGCTTTTCTTCCGGTGTCATGACAGGTACCATTCGACTCACCACGCACAACACAAAACCGATGTGTGAGCGCACGTACTCGTGCAGTTCGGCAGGCAAATGCTCCAGAACTTTCTCATACAACATCTGGTCTGCGTCAATCTGGTTCTCGCAGATGAGTAGGTTCAGGGGGGGACAACTTGGACGTTGGCTGCGTAGTGCGATACCCTGTGCCAGCAAAGGGGCTATCTGATGGAGCGCATGGACACCCACCGCGGTACAGGCAATGCTCGCGCGAGCCACCTCCTGCGCTACCTGTTGAACATCCTCACTGTGAACAGCGCGGATGTTCGTAATCTCTACATCTTCTCCATTGTCCACGATGTGGATAACGTATTTCTTGCGGCGGTTAATCTCCTCCACCAGCGACGGCACAGCCTCTACAAAAACCACCTCATACCCGGACTCGTGAAACAGTTGAGCCGTGAAACCACGCCCGATGTTGCCCGCGCCGAACTGCACCGCAACGCGCTCCATGCTTATATTCCTCCCAGAATCAGTTCATCTTCGCCGGATACTCGCTGAGGCAGGCTAAAAGCATGTGGGAGCAACTCGTTAAAGCGGTACTCCTGCACATCTGCCCCCTCTTCGGATGCACACCAGATTACCAAATCTTCGTCGGCGAACTCTGCCAGCACCTGCCTGCACGCGCCGCAGGGGGTGCCGCCATCCTGTGTCACTATTGCCAGCGCGGAGATGCGACGCGCCCCTTCGCTGACCGCACGGAATATCGCCACCCTCTCGGCGCAGACGGTGAGACCATAGCTGGCGTTTTCCACGTTCGCGCCGGTGAAGATGCGTCCGTCCTCGCAGTATACAGCGGCCCCTACCGCATAGCCCGAATAGGGTGCGTACGCGTGGTGGCGTGCTTCTCGCGCCGCCGCCAGTAACTGCTCGCGTATGTTGTCCCTGTTAATCACGGCCTTTTGCTGCCGCCTTCTGCAGTCACCCGATCTCACCTAGCAGTCATCTGCTGGATGGACTCCATTGCCAGTTTAGCAGTGTCGGAGCCGGGCGCAGCCTGAATCGCCCGCTGCCAGAGGTCCACTGCCCCCAGACGGTCGCCGCGCTGGTATGCTTCCAGACCTTGCAGGTAAAGTTCCATTGCCAGCCGCTCGTTGCCGCGCGGGCGGGGCGGAGGCTCAGGCGAAGAGCCATTCGGACGCACAGCAGGTGGTGGCGCAATCGGTGGGACGATTTCCAGATTACCGGAGTAGAAACGAGAGACCTGATCCACCCTCTGACGAGCGGCGGTGGAGCTCGGGTCATACTCCAGAGCCTGCCTGTAGTATTGTAAAGCGAGGTCGGTTCGCCCCATTTGCAGAGCCTCGTCCCCCAGGTGTACCAAACACACCGCAGCGTTACGCGCGGCTACCGCTCGCACCTCGGCAGACCTTGCATTCTGGTACACGTTGATAAAACGCGCCAGTGCCTCTCGATAGTTGCCCGCCTGCGCCAGCTTCGCCCCATCGCTCATCTGCGTGCTGAGCGTCTCCATGCGCTTCAACTCCGCATAGCGCTCGTAGGCGACGTTGATGCCGTAGGCAATCAGCACGATAAGCAAACCGAGGAACAGCACCAGTATCATCTGCTTCATGGCTTCACTCTCCCTTGGGGACAACCAGGGCTCACGTGGCTTGGGCAGCGGCGGCGGGGGCTTCTTCGGCATCGAAGGCAGCGAGGACACCTGCCCACTGACTGGCGCAGGGTTTGGAACCGGGTTCAGCAAAGGCGGCAGCGAAGACGAACCCGGCGACGCTACCGGAGGGGGCGAACCAATCGCAGGAGGCGGCGCGGGCATCACCAACGCCCCCGGCTCCATCGCACGCTTCAAATCCTCCGCCATCTCACGTGCGGAGGAATAGCGGTCGCTGGGACGCTTCGCCATCGCGCGCATCAGCACCCGCTCGATGCCGTAGGGAACGCCGGGGGGAGGCGTTGGCTCTTTGTGCATGATGTTATACGTGATGGTGACGATGCTCTCACCGGTGAAAGGCTTGCGCCCTGTGAGCATCTCGTACAACACCACACCCATCGAGAAGATATCGGTGCGCGCGTCTATCTCTCCCCCCTCGATCTGCTCCGGCGACATGTAGCTGGGGGTACCGAAAATCTGTCCGTCGATGGTGATGTTGGGTTCAAACACGATGCGGGCGATGCCGAAGTCGGTCAGTTTGACCAGCCCATCCGGCAAAAGGTGGATGTTTTCGGGCTTTATGTCGCGGTGTACCACCCCCATACGATGGGCATGTTCCAGCGCGGCAAGCACCTGCAGTGTGATGTCTACCGCCTCTTTCAGCGGGATCGCCCCCTGTCGTTGCAGGCGTTCGCGCAGGTTCTCACCTTCCAGATACTCCATCACGATATAGTAGCGACCGTTCTCGACGCCAACCTCGTGGATGGTCACAATGTTGGGGTGGCTCAAACGCCCTGCCGCCTTCGCTTCGCGCTGGAAGCGGTTGATGCGCTCTTGTTTTTGCGCCTCGGTGACGCCTTCGGGCAGATTCAGCTCCTTAATCGCCACGCGCCGACCCAACTCGGGGTCCACCGCCTCCCACACAATGTCGTTGCTGCGGGCGATTTCGCGCACAATCTGATATTTGCCCAGCGTGTTCACCGAGGCGTTCATTCCTTATACCCAGCCTATCTGTCGCGCCTGCTCCCAGCTCAACAGTTCCAGAATGTGTACCACGACCACCGTCACGTTATCCGACCCGCCGTCCTCCAGAGCCATCTCCACCAGCCGCTGCGCCGCTGCCGATGGCGAGTGACTGCGCACTACCTCCGCGATTTGGGCGTCGGGCACATGCGTGGTCAATCCGTCGGTACACAGCACCAGCCGGTCCCCCGCCTGCAGAGGCACGCGGTAAATATCCGGCTCCAGCGCATCCATCCCGATGGAACGGGTAATCACGTTGCGGTAGGGTGAGTGCTGCGCTTCCTCTGGCGACAGCAAGCCCTGCCGCACCTGCTCCATGACGTAAGAATGGTCGTCGGTGATTTGTTCGATGACCTCACCGCGTATCAGGTAGCACCGGCTATCGCCCACGTGCACAATGTGCGCATCTCCCTCGCATAACGCGGCTGCAGTGAGCGTGGTACCCATTCCTCGCCTGCCCGGTATCGATTGCGCCACCTCACGCACCAGCGCGTTCGCCGCCTGCACTGCTGAATACAGCGCGGTGTCGATATCAGGCAGTTCCAAATCATAATACGCCTTCAGGAAGGTTTTCAGAGCCAGCTCACTGGCGATTTGCCCGGCACTGTGCCCACCCATGCCGTCGCAGACCGCATATACACTGCCGCGTTCCGCCAGCAGAACAGGCTCGGTCGGTTCGAAGAAGTCAAACTTATCCTCGTTGTTCTCCCGCACGTTGCCAAGGTCGGTCTTCGCACCAAAGCGCACGAAGGGCACGATGTCCGGCTGCGCCTTTGGCTCACGCGGTGGCTGTGCCAGCACCTCGCTGCGCCGGAACTTGGCGGTAATTTCCACCTCGTCGTTCACCGGTTGTCCACTATGGCTGCTCTGCATGGTCCGTTGCCTCTTCACTGATGGTCTCCGCGGCGTCGGCGGATTGCTGGGCTGCGCTTTCCGACGGCTCCGCCGCCTCCAGATGGTAAGTCCCCTGCCCTATCTGCACCTTCACCCCGAAGGGCAACGGCGCGGCGACGTGCGGGATGAGTTTGGTATCGTCCACGAAGGTGCCGTTGGTACTGCCGACGTCCTC
>JAPWUZ010000080.1 GCA_028275265.1 Armatimonadota bacterium
TGAGCCTGAACGCGGTGGAACTTGCGCCGCGCATGGTGATTCAGGGCATTATCATCACCATTGCCGTACTCATTCAGCAGAAGAGAGGGAGGTCGTGATGAAACGCATCGCAGTCGCACTGGCTTTTGGCGCACTGCTGGTCTGCGTGGGATGCGGGAAGAAGCAGGAACAGACGGGGCAGGCGTCGGAAACGGCGGGCAAGAAAAAGTGGGTTATCGGCATGTCGCAGTGCAATCTGGGCGAGCCATGGCGTGTGCAGATGAACAAGGATATCGAAGAGGCTGCCAAACAGCACGCCGACGAGATTGAGGTCATCTTCAAGGACGCCCAGAACAAGACGGAGGTGCAGCAGGCGCAGGTGCGCGAGTTCATCCAGATGGGGGTGGACCTGCTCATCATCAGCCCGAAGGAGGCGCGTCCGCTCACCAAACCTGTGGCGGAGGCGTATCAAAAGGGCATTCCCGTCATCGTGCTGGACCGCAAGGTGGAGGGAGACCAGTATACCTGCTTCATCGGGGCGGACAACGTGAAAATCGGTCGCGAGGCAGGCAAGTACCTGGTGAAGCTGCTGGGTGGCAAGGGCAAGGTAGTGGAGCTGAAGGGGTTGATGACCTCCACGCCCGGACAGGAGCGGCACAAGGGCTTTATGGAAGGCATCGCCGGCTCGCAGATCGAGATTATCTTCGATGCCGACTGCCAGTGGCTGGAGCCGATTGCGCAGCGCGAGATGCAGTCTGCGCTGGCGCGCTTCCCGCAGATCGACGCTGTGTATGCCCACAACGACCCCAGCGCGCACGGGGCTTACCTTGCCGCGCGACAGGAGGGTAAGGGGCGCGAGAAGACCATCAAGTTCATCGGTATCGACGCCTTGCCCCATGAGGGGGTGCGCTATGTCAAAGAGGGCATCCTGACCGCCACCTTCGAGTATCCCACCGGCGGCAAAGAGGCGATAGAGGTCGCACTGAAGATACTGAAGGGTGAGCAGGTTCCCAAGAACATCACGCTGGGCACACGCATCTTCACGAAAGAGAACGTAGACAAAGGCGGCGAGCCTTTATGATTGGCGAATCACCACAGAGAGCGCAGAGAGGACAGGTACTCCGTGAACTCTGTGCCCTCTGTGGTGAAGATCTTGAGCCGTTTCGCTAAGCGCTCTGCCTCGCCGCGTTGCGGATGTCTATCAGCCGCTTCATCACGTGGTGCAGGTTGCCCTGCCACTCACGGGTGCCGAAGGCGTCGTGCAGGTCTTTGTACAGCGCGAACAGTTCGCGATATACCGCCTGCGCCTGCGGGTTCGGTTCGTAAGCCACATCTTTCAGCCCGCACATCGCTGCCTGCGCCTCTTCGAAGGTGGCATAGCCGCCTGCCTCCTTACCGGCAACCACCGCGCCTGCAATCGCTGCGCCCAGCGCGCAGGTCTGCGAGGAGCGTGCCAGCCGGATGGTGCGTCCGCTCACGTCCGCCAGTATTTGCATCACCAGCGGGTTCTTTTCCGCGACGCCTCCGCAGGCGATGACGTCCCGAATCGCCACACCGTACTTCTCCAGCTGGTTCATAATCACCAGCGAGCCGAAGCAGGTGGCTTCGATGAGCGCACGGTAAATCTCTTCGGGGGTAGTGTGCAGTGTTTGCCCGACCAGCAGCCCCACCAGCCGCTGGTCACCCAGGATAGAGCGGTTGCCGTTGTTCCAGTCCAGCGCCAGCAAGCCCGATTGCCCCGGCTTCAGATACCGCGCCTTTACCGTCAACGCCTCGTGGGAGCCGAGGTCGGGTCCTCCCGGCTCAATATAGTTCACAAACCAGTTATAGATGTCGCCGAATGCGCTCTGACCCAGCTCGATGCCGAAGTAGCCGGGCAGGATGGAGCCATCCACGATGCCGGTAGTGCCCGGAATATCCGCCAGCGGCTCGGTGTTGGGTACCACCATCATGTCGCAACAGGAGGTGCCGATAATCTTGACCAGCGTGCCCGGCTTGATGCCTGCACCCACGCCCCCCAGATGGGCATCGAACGCCCCGACTGCCACCGGGATACCTGCCGGCAAGCCCAGCTTCTGCGCCCACTCGTCGGTAAGACGCCCGGCGGGGTGGTCGGAGGTGTAGGCAACATCGTACAGGCGGTCGCGCAGCTCCGCCAGCTTCGGGTGCAGCGCGGCGAGGAACTCCTTGTCGGGCAAGCCGCCCCATTGCGGGTTGTACAGCGCCTTGTGCCCGGCGGCACATACGCCCCGCAGGATACGCGAGGGATGGTCGTTGCCGGTCAGCACGGCGGGTATCCAGTCGGCGCACTCCACCCAGGTGTAAGCGGCTTCGAACACCTCGGGGTCGGTGTGGAGGCAGTGCCACACCTTCGCCCAAAACCACTCGGAGGAGTAGGAGTTGCCGCACTTGGCGAGATACTGCGGGCGCATCTTTGCGGCCGTTTCCGTAATGGTGACCGCCTCCTGCGTGGAGGTATGGTCTTTCCACAACCACGCCATCGCGTTCAAGTTATTCTTGAACCGTTCATGAAAGGCGAGCGGCACCCCGTTCGCGTCGACCGGCAGAGGCGTGCTGCCGGTGGTATCCACGCCGATACCGATGATGCGCTCCGGAGAGAAATCGGGGTCATTGCGGCGGGCGTCTTCCAGCGCAGCGCGCACCGATACCTCTGCTCCCTGCAGGTAGTCTGCCGGGTGCTGGCGGGCGAGGTTGGGGTCGGAGCTGTCCAGCAGGATGCCCGAGTCGCCATGTGGATAATCGAAGACGTACGTGCCAGCCTCATATCCATCGTGTACCCGCACCACCAGGGTGCGCACCGAGTTGGTACCGTAGTCCAGCCCAATCACGTATTTCGGTTGCATCGCGTGCCCCTCCTGACGGTCTTCGCTTATCAAGAAGAGCTTCGACAGGTGTAGCAGGGGTTCCTTTTGGTTAGGGGAGCGCCGTTCTACCATCTGATGAGCGCGCTGGCGTCGCCAAGCTGCAGGGTAAGACTGACGGTGCTGTCAGAGGGGAGGTTGGGCGAGCTGGTCTCGGCGGTCAGGTAGACGTCGGTGGTCACCGTGTTGTCGCTTCCTGTTGTAAGAATGGCTATCAACGCGGAGCCGTCGAATCGGTCGAGCTCGCTCCTGAGCGATAGCGTTTCTCTTGCCAGGTAGCTGCCGTCCGGCTGGCGGTCTAGAGTGAGCAAACCCGTGTAACGGAACTCCACGGGCGGCGAAACCCGAGAAGTACCCTCAGACGCTCGTACCACAATGCGCAGGTCTACGTTGCGCAGGATGAAGGCAGCTGGAGGAACGCTGGAAGAGTTGATAGAGAGCAGCAACCTTGCCTGCTGGGCAATCTCCATCCTGCTCATGCCCTCATAAGGGTTGCCTGAGGACTCGATATCGCCAAGGGTAAATTGCAGGACGCCCTGCTGCTGCACAGAGAGGCGCGCGGTGAGACCATCAAGGGTTACCTGAGCGTTTGCGTTGAAACTTCTGCCTTGCAGACCGAGTGGGTTCGATATCGTTTTGCTGGTGCTGAGCAAACCGCTACCACAGCCTGCCAGCATGAGAAAGATGCCTGCTGCCGCGCAGAACCCGATACAGACCTGCCATCGGCTCATGAGTGTATGCCTCCCCCGTACTATTACGTGTTTTTATTATCGGCAAACTATCCGGTGAATCGCAGTCTTCCCGCCTTCCGGAACATTGTGCGGGTGGGGAACGTATGGTAATATAAAGCATGGAGATTATTGCCCATGCGACGCACGAGGCTGGCGATATTCGCTCTGTTCTGGTTAGCATGGGTGGTGGTGTTGCCGTTTGCGCACCACCACGTTGTGCGCGCGCCTCGTCAGGAAACGGGCATCCAGTGTAGCGGGCAGTCGTGCAACGTCTCGTGTGTCGCGTGCCAGTGGGAGTCCTTCAGTACGGCTCAACTGGTGGCGTCCGCGCAGGCATCGTTGCCACAGGCGGATGCCGAACAGCCTTTGCCTGTTACCTCTCTCCACGCCCGCGTGTTCGCGTACTGTTACTCACCCCGTGCGCCTCCTTTGATGTAGATACTCTTTGCACGATTCAGACGCGCCGTCGGTGTGCGGCGGCGTGATGACATTGATCCCCTTTCGTTCAAAGGAGGTGTATCACTCATGCGTGCTTTCGCTATCGTACTGGCACTGCTGTTGGTGGCGGGTACGACGTTCGCAGCGCCAGACCCCGCCCTGCAGCAGGAGATCGACGCACTCAAAGCGCAAATCCAGCAGCTGACGGAGCGACTGCAAGAACTGGAACAGCGTTTGCAGGAACAGGAGCAACAGCCGGCTCCAGCCGTGCCTGCAACCAATCTGCCGCAAATCAGCGTGATTGCCAACGGAGGCGCACTGTTCCAGGACCGCAAGCGCGATGACAGCCGTAATCGCTTCGAAAACGATGAGCTGGAGATCGCTTTCCAGAGCTGGGTATATCCCAGCATCCGTTTCGATGCCATCCTCGCCTTCGACAAAGAGGAGGATTTCGCCGGTTCGGTGGAGGAGGCGTATGCCACTGTGGTGCAGCTGGGCAACACGCCGTTCGGCGCGAAGCTGGGACGGATGCGCCTGCCCTTCGGACGGGTGAACCCCATCCATCCGCACCAGCTACTGCACCGCGACTATCCTCTGCCCGTGCTGAACCTGCTCAGCGAACACGGTGCCATCTCCAACGGAGCTGTGCTCACCTACCTGCCGCCGTCGCAGCGGCTATATGCGCAGCTGCAGCTGGGGCTGTTCACCCTTGACGATCACGCCGCGCCCGGCGTCCCACACGACCCTGCTCTCGAAGGTTTTGGGGCGAAAGGGCAGCTGCTCCGCATGGCGAGGTTGACCCTGGCACCGGTTATCAACCGCGACAACGAACTGGAGTTCGGGCTGTCGGGTTTGACCACCCGCGCGCTCAACGGCGACAACCTGCGGCTGCTGGGAGTGGACTTCCAATACCGTCGATTCTACGGGGCTGCACAGCGGTTGTTGCTGTCGGGCGAGTGGTTCCAGCACCGGCGCGAGGCTGGCGGCACCGGCGTCAATCGGCAGGGATATTACCTGCTCGCTTCCTACAAGCCCGACCGCTACTGGGAGTACGGTCTCCGCTACGACTGGTCACAGCGTGCTTATCTGGATGCTGCAAACGACGTGTCGGGGGCAGACCGTGCGCTCAGTGCGATTTTGACCTACCGGATGAACGAACAGTCCTTCGTCCGGTTGCAGTGGCGCAACCTGAAGCCCGCGGATGACAGCGTGCGCAACGAGCTGTTGCTGCAGCTCATGTTCGGATTTGGACCGCACTCCCATCCGCTGGAGAGCACACAATAGGAGGTGGCATTCATGAAAAAGTGGTGGATAATACTGCTGACGCTGTTCGCCCTGCCCGCGGCGGCGCAGGTGCGGGTGGTGGCGACTTTCACCGACCTGGCGGACATCGTGAAGCAGATTGGCGGAGCGCATGTACAGGTGAGCTCACTTGCCCGTCCGCAGGATGACTTCCATCTGGTCACGCCGCGCCCGAGCATGGCGCTGGAGCTGTCGCGCGCCAAACTGTTCGTGCGGGTGGGCATGGATTTGGACCTGTGGGCAGATGACCTGCTGGCTGCCGCGCGAAACGCCTCTATCCTGCGAGGGGCAAGCGGTTACGTGGATTGCTCGGTGGGGGTGAGGAAGCTCGAGGTACCCACCGGGCGGGTGGACCCATCCATGGGCGACATCCACATCTACGGCAACCCGCATTACCTGTTTGACCCTGCCAACGCCAAAATCGCGGCGCGGAATATCCTGGAGGGCTTGAAACGGGTAGACCCGGCAAACGCACAGGAATATCAGCGCCGGTATGAAGCGTTCGTCCAGCGCGTGGATGAGCACCTGAATCGCTGGCACCAGATTCTCGCGCCATACAAAGGCACGCTGGTAGTGGTGTACCACAAGAGTCTGCCTTATTTCCTGCAACGGTTCGGGCTGCAGGAGCTGGCGACAGTAGAACCCAAGCCCGGCATTCCGCCCTCCCCCGGCTACCTGCGCGAAGTGATTGCCCGGATGAAAAACACAGGGTGCAAAGTGATTCTGATAGAGCACTTTCGTCCGCGTCGCTTCCCGGATGCCATCGCACGCGAGACGGGGGCAAAGGTGGTGGTGCTGCCGGCAGCGGTCGGTGCGGAGGGCACCACAGACTATTTCAGCATGATCGACGCGATGGTGAACCGCATCGCGGCTGCGCTAGCGGGGAGATAGCATATATCGGGTGGAGGGAGCATACTCTGCTGTGCTCCCTCCTTTCAGGTGAGGAGGCAAGACGGTCATGTCCGAACCACTGGTTCGGTTTCAGGATGTGCAGCTGGGCTACGGGCGGCAGCTGGTGCTGGAGAAGGTGCAGCTGGACATCTTTCGGGGCGACTTCTTCGGTCTGGTGGGACCGAACGGCTCCGGCAAGACCACGCTGCTGCGCTGCCTGCTGGGCATTCTGAAGCCGCTGAGCGGAGAGGTAACGCGCTCGGTGGGGTTGCGCATCGGGTATGTGCCACAACGGGAGATGCTGGACCCGCTGTTCCCGCTGAGCGCACTGGACATCGTGCTGATGGGGCGGTATCCCCGTGCGGGAATCTTGCGTTCACCCCAACGCGCTGACCGAGACTTTGCCATGCAATGTTTGGAACAGGTCGGGCTGGCGGACTCTGCGCATAAGCTCTATCGCGAGCTATCGGGTGGACAGCGACAGCGGGTGCTGATTGCCCGTGCGCTGGCGGTGGAACCCAACCTGCTGGTGCTGGACGAGCCGACCAACGGGCTCGACCTGCCGACCGAAGCAGCCATTCTGGGGCTTATCGAGCGGCTACACGCGCAAAACGGTTTGACCATTGTGCTGGTCAGCCACGTGCTGAACGTGGTGGCGCGTTACGCCACGCGCATGGGTGTGTTGTTGGATGGTCGGCTGCTGGTGGGCGCTGCAGAGGACCTCATGCAGGATCAGGTGCTGGAGGAGGCGTACGGCGTGCCTGTTTGCGTGCAGAGGCTAGACCACCATTATATCGTGGCGGTGCGCGAGGTGGAGGAGGCTTGCGGCGATGAGTGAGTGGATCGAGACATGGCGTTCGCCGATAGCCCAGGATGCTCTGCACGTGGGTATCATCTTAGCCATCGTGGGGGGCTATCTGGGTGTGTATGTGGTGCTCAAGCGCATTGTGTTTGTGGGTGCTGCGCTGGCACAGGTGAGCGCGGCGGGGGTGGCTCTGGCGTTTCTGGTGGGCTGGAACCCTTTGCTCAGCGCCACATTGTTTGCGCTGGCAGGTTCGCTGTTTTTCGCGCAGTCCTGGGGTGAGCGGCGCATCTCGCGGGAGGCGGTCATCGGCGCGGTGTTTTT
The DNA here is from genome assembly GCA_028275265.1 of Armatimonadota bacterium. Taxonomy (GTDB): domain Bacteria; phylum Armatimonadota; class HRBIN16; order HRBIN16; family HRBIN16; genus HRBIN16. Next base: position 7,350 of record JAPWUZ010000080.1, read on the forward strand.
GACCTTTTCAGCGTTAACGGTGTTGCTGGCGTCCAAAGGGGCGCACGGCATGGAGGAGGTACAGCACCTGCTGGCTGGTGACATCCTTGCGGTTGCTCCCGAAGAGGTGGGGCGAATCTGGATTCTGGGGGTGCTGGTGCTGGTGGCGTTCCTGCTGCTGCGCAAGGAGTTTCTGCTGGTGGCTTTCGATGCGGAGACGGCGCAGGCGCTGGGATACCGCACCCGCTGGTGGGAGTTTGCGTTCTATTTGATGCTGGGTGGCTTCATCGGTGTGGTCATTCATCTGGTGGGACTGGTGTTGATTTTCGGCTATCTGGTGCTGCCTGCGCTGGGGGCTTTGATGCTGGCGCGGCGGATGACGCAGGTAGTGGCAGTGGCGGTGGTCAACGCGCTGATAGCCACTGTAGCGGGCTTGTTGGTCTCCATCATTTTCGACCTGCCCACTACCGCAACGATGCTGGTGTTCATGAGCCTGCTGGCTGGGGTAGAATCACTGGCAGGAGCGTTCGTCGCCCGGTAAGCAAAAAAGGCAGGTGGCGGTTTGGAAAAGCTCGCGTTATTCGTTGCGGGTCTGGTTCTGCTCTTGCTGGGGGGAGAGTGGCTGGTACGCGGTTCATCGCGTCTCGCACTCGCGTTGCGCATTCCGCGCATTGTGGTTGGCTTAAGCCTGGTGGCTTTCGGAACGAGTGCCCCCGAACTGGCGGTCTCCGTCCTTTCCAGTTATCGCGGGCAAGCGGATATCGCCGTGGGCAACGTCGTGGGAAGCAACATCGTGAACGTGCTGTTGATTCTGGGCATGTCCGCCGTAGTTGCTCCGCTGGCGGTGGGTCGACGTCTCATCCGCATCGAAGTGCCCCTGATGATTGCCACCGCTTTCCTGTTCTACGCCATCGGCTACGATAGAAGCATCTCGCGAGGGGATGGACTGATACTGCTGGCGATTTTCTTCACCTACATCCTGTGGATGGCGCGCACGGCGCGGCAAGACCCAGCGATAGAGCAGGAAATCGCCGTCGCCAACAACGGCATCACCGGTGGAGTGTGGGGATATGTCTGGCTGGTGTGTCTCGTTGTGGGGGGCTTGGCAGCCCTTGTCGTCGGGTCAAACTGGCTGATTGACGGCGCGGTTGCGCTGGCACGCGCGCTGGGTGTGAGTGAACTCGTCATCGGCTTGACGATTGTGGCGGCGGGGACCTCTCTTCCGGAACTGGCTACCTCGGTCATAGGCAGTGTGCGCCGGGAGCGAGAGATTGCTGTGGGCAACGTTATCGGGAGCAACATCTTCAACATTTTGTCGGTGCTCGGTTTCAGCGCGATAGCCTCGCCGCGTGGTCTGGAGGTCGCTCCAGCCGTCATCCGCTTCGACGCGCCGGTAATGATGGCGGTTTCGCTGGCTTGCTTTCCCATTCTTTTTAACGATTTCCAAATCAAGCGGTGGGAAGGAAGCCTGTTCGTGGCGTACTATATTTTTTATGTGGTATACCTGATTTTGCACGCCAGCCAACACGACGCACTGGATGAGTATACTTTCGTGATGCGCTGGTTTGTGCTGCCGTTCTTGGCGTTAACGCTGGTTACCGTGTTGATACTGGCGTGGCGCAAGCAGGTGCAGTTGACCAGACGAGCGGCGCAGAAAGGGAGGTGACCTCTTTGCAGCGATTCGGCTTGTGGCTGGACGGTAGATGGCATGAGACGGACAGGTGGATAGAGGTTCGTTCGCCGTATGACGGTGGGCTGGTGGGGATGGTGTCTGCAGGCGATGCGGGGCACGTGGCGGAGGCGGTTGCGGCGGCACAGCGCGCCATGCAACATCCCCTGCCTGCGCATCAGCGTGCGGAGGTTCTGGCACGGGCAGCGAATCTGGTGGAGCAGAGGCGTGAGGATTTTGCGCGAACCATCGCGCTGGAGGCGGGCAAGCCCATTCGAACGGCACGGATAGAAGTCGCGCGGGCGGTCGCCACGCTCACTTTTGCCTCCATCGAAGCGCGTACTCTGACGGGCGAGGTCGTGCCGATGTCGGGGGCGGCGGCGGGGGCGGGCAAGTTCGCCTTCACGGTGCGTGAGCCGATTGGCGTGGTGGGCGCGATTACGCCCTTCAACTTCCCGCTGAACCTCGTCTGCCACAAGGTCGCGCCCGCTATCGCCGCAGGATGCGCGGTTGTGCTGAAGCCCGCCAGCGCGACGCCTATCACCGCCCTGAAGCTGGCGGAGGTGTTCATGGAAGCAGACCTGCCGCGCGGCTGGCTGAACGTGATTCCCGGCTCTGGCAGTGAGGT
>JAPWUZ010000081.1 GCA_028275265.1 Armatimonadota bacterium
CCCGTTCCCAGGATTACTCGCAATGGTATCTGGACATTGTGGAGAAGGCGGAGCTGGCGGACTATTCTGCCGTGCGCGGTTGTATGGTGATTCGCCCGCACGGCTACGCGATATGGGAGCTGATTCAGCGCGAGCTGGACCAGCGCATCAAGGCGACAGGGCACGTCAATGCCTATTTCCCGCTGTTCATTCCCATGAGCTTCCTGCAGAAAGAGGCGGAGCATGTGGAGGGCTTCGCCCCCGAGGTGGCTGTGGTGACACACGGCGGCGGGGAACAGCTCGCCGAGCCGCTGGTGGTACGCCCGACCTCGGAAGCGATTATCGGGCACAGCTTCGCCAAGTGGATTAAGTCGTGGCGCGACCTGCCCTTGTTGATTAACCAGTGGGCAAACGTGGTTCGCTGGGAGATGCGCACGCGCCCCTTCCTGCGGACACTGGAGTTCCTGTGGCAGGAGGGACACACGGCGCACGCCACCGAACAGGAGGCAGAAGAGGAGACCCTGCGTATCCTGCATGAGGTGTACGCCGATTTCGCCGAGAAGGTGATGGCTCTGCCCGTGCTGCGCGGGCGCAAGACGGAGAAAGAGAAGTTTGCTGGCGCACTTCGCACCTACGCCATCGAGGCGATGATGCAGGACGGACGTGCCCTGCAGGCGGGAACCTCGCACAATCTGGGGCAAAACTTCGCCCGTGCCTTCGGGATTATGTACCAGACGCCGGACAACCGCCAGGAGTATGTGTGGACCACCTCGTGGGGCGTGTCGACGCGGTTAATCGGCGCGCTCATCATGGCGCACTCCGACGATGAAGGACTGGTGCTACCGCCCAAGCTTGCCCCTGTGCAGGTGGTCATCGTGCCCATCTATAAGAGCGATGCCGAGCGGTCGGCGGTGCTGGAATGCTCGCATCGCCTGAAGGAGCAGCTGGCAGAGCGATTCCGCGTGAAGTTGGATGACCGCGATGAGGTCACACCAGGCTTCAAGTTCAACGAATGGGAGGTGCGCGGCGTGCCCGTGCGTGTGGAGGTCGGTCCGCGCGATGTGCAGCAGGGTACCGTCGCGCTGGCGCGGCGCGACATCCCGGGGCGAGAAGGCAAAACCTTCGTGCCGCAGGAGGGACTGCCAGAGCAGGTCAGTCAGCTGCTGGACACCATTCAACAGAGCCTGTACGACCGTGCCCTGCGCTTCCGCGAGGACCATACGGCGGAGGTCAGCACTTACGACGAGCTGAAAGAGGCGATAGAGACCGGCTTCGCGCGGGCATACTGGGCAGGCAGCCGCGAAGATGAGGACCGCGTGCAGGCGGAAACCCGTGCGACCATCCGCGTCATCCCCTTTGAGCAGCCCGAAAAGGCGGGCAGGTGCATCCTGACAGGTAAAGAGACCACCCAGCAGGTCATCTTCGCACGAGCGTATTGAAACGGAAGCCCCTCTCCGGTGAGCCAGCAGGAGAGGGGCACATGCTTAAAATCGCGTACCGATACCGACGGCAAACTGGTTCAGGTCCGGTTTGGTTGCCCATCCGCGCGTTTCATTGAGCGTGTACTCCGTTTTGAAATGTGTCAGGCGCGACAGCCGATAGCCCAGACCGAGCGAGTATCTGCGGTACTCGTTAACCTCTACAGGGCTTCCTCCCAGTTTGGCAGTGGCACCATCTTCCAGTGCAATCTGGCTGAAGCGCAATGCCAGGTACACCCGGGGCGTCAGGTTCAACAGCGTCTCCACAAACCCGAAGCTTCCCTTGCGGTCGGGCGCGCCCTCAGCATTGTCCCGGAAACGACCGTACGCCAGCGCCAGTTGCCAGGGAGTGTCTGCCTCGCTGCCGACGACGGGCTTGACACCCTCTTTGCCGTACCCGTAGCGCAGGTCTACCTCCCAGAAACTGCGACGCCAGCCCGTTGCGCCAGCGGGTGGGTCAAAGACCTCGGCGATGTTCAGGTCAGGTCTGTCCAGCGTGCCGTCCCGCTTGACCAGATTGCCGGTGCGCATGTAGCTGGCGGACACGTGAACCTTATCCGCAACCGGCCCGCCGACCTTCACGCCCCACGTCCACTGTGACGGCGCAGGTGCAGAGCCCTGACTGCCGTTCACCAGTTCGATGGAGTACGTCCACGGGTGCGAGCCCGCACCGAGCGGTCCTCGCAGATTCAGGCCCTCGTCCAGCCCGGAGATATGAGATACCGCGTTGGTAATCACCACGTTCTCTACGGGATTGTCCGTCCAGGTCTCCTGACCGATATCGAGCTTGTGTTTGCCGATGCGCAGGGTATGCCCGCGCCAGATGCCTCCCCAGTCCATCAGGTCGATGTAGAGATAGTCCATGCTGCTGGCGCCGGTGCGACTTGCACTGAACCGGTTGACCAGAACCACGTGCGGCGACGGCTGGAAGGTAAAACAAACCTTGCTGTCAGGGATGTCCAGAGTGCGATTGGGGAAACAGCCGTCCGGCTGTGTACCAAAGACCCCCACAAAGAACCGTCCATCGACCGCGATTTTCGTCTCACGGTGCGCTGCCGTCACAGCAGGTAAACGGGTTTCCTGCGCTTTTTGCAGTTGCTGCAACTGCTGTTCCAGCCTGTCCAGCTGCGCCTTCAGTGATTCCAGTTCCGCCACCCGCTCACGCAGGCGGGCGATCTCCGCTCGCAGATCCTGCACCGATGTTTCCTGCTGTCCCCAACTGGTAGCAGTCGGCGCAATGCACATCGCGAACATCCACAGAAGCACACCCACAGCGCGCCAGACTTTTTGGCGTGCGCTTCGGCAGCAATAGGTTGTCCTTAAGAAGGTTTCCCCCGGCATAGTCATTTACCCCAAGAAAAAGAGTCACAGATGCACAGGCATATTTCCACATTCATCCGGCCTTTCCCTGCTCCCGTTTTGCGCGTGCGCGGCGCGTTTTATTCTTCACTGTGACACCGCAGGGTATAATGGCATGTAAACGATTTGAACGAGGTAGCACAATGAGTCGTGCTTTAGCCGACCACTCTACAGTGTCCATAGAACATCTCGCTGATAAAGTGTACTCTGGCGAACCGCTGACTTTTGAGGAAGGCGTGTGGCTGTTCCGCTACCCCCGCCTGCCCGAGATTGCCGCGCTGGCGAATGCCGTACGGGAACGCCTTCATCCGAATGGCATTGTGACCTACGTCGTCGGGCGCATCATCAACTATACCAACGTGTGCTGGGTTCGGTGCAAGTTCTGTTCCTTCTATCGCGTGCCGGGCAGCGCAGAGGGATACACGCTCTCTCTGGAGGAGATTTTTGCCAAGATTCAGGAGCTGGTCGATAAGGGCGGGGTCGAAGTGCTGATACAGGGTGGCTTGAACCCCCGCCTGAAGATAGACTATTATGAAACCCTCTTCTCCGCGATCCGCGAGCGGTTCCCGCAGGTCATCATCCACGCGCTGTCTCCGACGGAGATTATCTATATCGCCCATATCTCTCGCCTGAGCATCGAGCAGACGTTGCATCGCCTGCGCGAGGCAGGCTTGCAGTCCATCCCTGGCGGCGGTGGCGAGATTCTGGTTGACCGGGTGCGGAAGCAAATCGCGCCCTACAAGCATACGGTAGACGAATGGCTGGACTGTATGCGTGTGGCTCACGAAATGGGAATCTACAGCACCGCCACTATGATGTTCGGGCACGTGGAAACGATAGAGGACCGCGTGGAGCACTTACTGCGCATCCGCGAACTGCAGGAACAGACCGGCGGATTCCGCGCCTTCATTGCATGGAACTTCCAGCCGGAGGAGACCGAGCTGTCGCATCTGCCCAAGGCTACTGGATATGACTACCTGCGCACGGTAGCCATCGCCCGCCTGATGCTGCATAATGTGCCGAACCTGCAGGCATCTATCCTGACGCAGGGACATAAGATTACGCAGATTGCGCTGGGTTACGGCATCAACGACCTCGGCTCCACGATGATCGAAGAGAACGTGGTATCGGCAGCGGGAAGCAAGTTCATCCCCACCGCCGCCGAGATGGAGCGTCTCATCCGCGACGCCGGTTATGAACCTCGCCGCCGCAACACGCGGTATGAACTGCTGGATTGAGACAGCCCGAAGGATAGTGGTTTTCCCGCATGAGGTCACTGGCTGGAGGGCGAACCTCCGCGTGAGCCGCCCCTACCCGACCTCCCCGCGGGCGGGGAGGTGATTTACGGCTCGGCGGGTGTCTCGCCCTCCAAATGGGGTGTGGCATCAACTGAAGGACGAATCCCCCGGCGAGCCAGCTACACCTGCGAAGGAGTGCGAGAGTGCACAGTCGAAAAGGGTACAATAGGAACTGGAAGGGGGATTGTCGTCATGGTGGAGCAAGTATTTGAACCCAGACCGCTACTGGCGAAGAAGCCGGTGCGTTTGATTTTCGTGGGTGGCTTCGTGGGTTCCGGCAAGACCACCGCGATGGCCGCGCTCACACGTCGCCTGTTGCAGGACGGCTTGAACGTGGGATTGGTTACCAACGACCACGCGGAAGACATGGTAGACACGACGCTGGTTCGTCAGTTCGGCTTGCCGGTCGCGGAGGTATCTGGCGGTTGTTTCGGCTGTGACCTCAACGACCTGCTGGACGCTACCGAGCGCGTGCTGATGCAGGAGCCAGACGTGCTGATTGTCGAGCCGGTGGCGAGCTGCACCGATACAGTGGCTTCGGTGATTATGCCTCTCAAGCAATTCTACGGCGGGGTCTTTCGTATCTCGCCGTTTTCGGTGCTGATAGACCCGATGCGCCTGTACGAGATGCTTCTGGAGGAAAACCCCAGCGAGTTCGCCCGGTGTTTCGCGCCCATCTTCCATCACCAGCTGAAAGAAGCAGATATTCTGGTGCTGAACAAGGTAGATACCCTGTCTACGGAAGAGGCGCAACGGCTGGTGAATGCCCTGCGCCAGCGCCATCCTGATAAGCCCATCCTCACCATCTCTGCCCGACGCGGCGACGGTGTGGACGAATGGATGCAGCAGGTGATGCAGGACGCCCCGATGAACTCGCGTGTGATGGAGAAAGCCGATTACAAGGTGTATGAAATCGGTAGCGTCAAGCTGGGATGGCTCAACGCCTCCGTGCAGCTGGTAGCAGAACCCTTCTTCAACGCGCGAGAGTACGCCAACTTGCTTCTGCGGCGATTGCACGACGCGGCGCGGGCACGCAACACCGAGGTGCTGCATATCAAGCTGGCTATCTACTGTCAGGGGAAGGCAATGGGCGCCAGCCTGCTGAGCGCATACCCGGAACCCGTCTTCGGCGGCGAGGATCTGGGCGACGTGAGCCACGCGATGCTGGTGTTGAATGCAAGACTGGGCATCGATCCACCCACACTGGGCGGTATTGTGGCACAGGCTATCTACGATACCGCAAAGGCATTGCGTGTGGAAGCGGAGATACTGAAGCTGCATACGGTGAAACCCACCATACCCTGTCCGACGTTCCGCATGTGCAATCCGATATGAATCGGAGAAGAGGACGGTGTCGCGTACGGTTCTGGGAATGGAGGGAAGCCTCTTCACCGTAAACGGGAAGCCTGCCTTTCTCACAGGTATCAGCTACTACGGTGCACTGGGCGCACCGCGTGAGTTCATCGAACCGGTCACCGCTTCTGAGGGAGGGGATATCGACCGTGATTCATTGCGCACCTACCTGCAGAAGGTTCAGGTGAGCTTTGTTTGCCCACATCGTCCACGCAATGCCGCATCCCCTCGCCAGACGGAAGCCAGGACACGCGAATACCTGCAGTGGCTGAGAGAAGAGGGGCAGACCGTGCCTGTGCATTATCAGGAGCCGTTTCGCCGCGGCTATGGACAATGGCAGCCAGTGGCGGATGATTTTCTGACAGACCTGCGGGGCGCTAAGGAAGGGGGCGCAGCCGGCTGGTGCTTGCATAACGGCGACCAGCGTGACCGAGCGGACGGGACACCGCGACGCTCCTTTGACATGCGGGAGAAACGGCTTTTCGACCAGCTGGACGACGAGGAACGCAAGGTGATTACTGCTATAGAGCGAGGTAAGTGGTGATGCGAAACCTGCTTCTGTCTGGTATTCTGATATGGAGTGTCAGTGTTGCCGCATTTTCGCAGGGAGAAGGAAGTGCATTCCTGCAGCGAAAAGGCACGCAGCTGCTGCTGAACGGGAAACGCCTGCGGCTGGTGTCAGTGAACAAGTTTGACCTCTTCCTCCGCTTTCTGGAGGGCGGCGAGGCAAAGCAACAGGCGGTGCAAGCCATTCAGGAGGCGTCGAAGCTGGGCTTCACCGTCATCCGCTTTGCGGGCGTGGGTTTCTACCCCTCGCACATGCGCAACTGGGCAAATGAGAAGGTGTACTGGGGCGCGTTCGACGAGCTCGTGCAAACGGCGAAACAGCAGGGCGTGCGGCTGATACCGGTCATCAACTGGAATATCTACCTCTTTCCCGATATGGCGAACGAGTGCGTGCAGGACATGCTGACGAACCCCGATTCGCGCTCGCGCCAGTATCTGTGGCTGTATACTTACCAGATTGTCTCTCGCTACAAAAATGAGCCGACCATCCTGTTCTGGGAACTCACCAACGAGATGAACCTGGGTGCCGACCTGGAGTTCATGTACCCCTACGGCTGGAGCAACCTGAACCCGGTACATGAAGGAACTTCCTTCATGCGCCTGCGCCGCGACCATTTCACCACCGAGCAGATGATACCTTTCCTGAAGGAATGGGCAACCTTCATCAAGCAGATAGACCCCAACCACCTCATTGGGTCAGGATTTTCCTCGCCGCGCCCCGCCGCTCAGCACCTGCGCCTCGCCAGAGGCAAGGGCGACTGGACAGAAGATAGCGTATCCGAAATGGAAACCTACCTGCGCGATACGCATCCCGACCCGATTGACCTGCTGAGCATCCACTTCTATCGCAAGCACGATAACCTGCGCTTCGGCAACAAAGACGAGGACTCGGCGCAGGTGCTCGCCGTCTTCAAACAGGCTTCCGAGCGTATCGGCAAACCGCTGTACATCGGCGAGACGGGAGATGAATACGCCCAGCGCGCCGATGCGCCTTTCCTGCGCAACGTGCTGGAGCAGGCGAAAAAGCTGGATATACCGCTCACGCTGGTATGGAACTGGATGAGCCCAAGCGACCAGTATGACGTGAATCCACAACGCACCCCCCAGGTGGTGCAGATGATGCGTGAAGCCAACAACCGTTAGCCCCGCAAGCAGGATTATCCCGTTCGAATTGTGAAATGGCTTAGGGAAACAGGACGGTTGCAGGCACGATGGGAAGAAGCTCGCAAATTCGGCTGGATTGGTCGCTGGTGAGGCGGCTCATTTTTGGCTCGCCTCTGTCCACGGAACAGCTGTCTCACCAGCGGTTACCCAAGATTCTGGCATTACCGATTTTCGCCTCAGACGCGCTATCCTCTACCGCATACGCCACGCAGGCGATTTTGCTGAATTTGCTCATTGCAGGGCCGCATGTTCTGCATCTAACGTTACCCATCTCCATCGCCATTGTGGTGCTGCTGTGGGTTGTAGTGATTTCCTACACGCAGACGGTTCACGCCTATCCAGAGGGCGGCGGCACCTATTCCGTTTCGCGGGAGAACCTGGGCATCAACTGGGGGCTGCTGGCAGCTGCTGCCCTTCTCACCGACTACGTGCTGACAGTAGCGGTAAGCATTACGTCTGGCGTGCAGCAAATCACTTCTTTCTTCACGGATCTCGCACCTTACCAGACGCAACTGGCTGTGGCGGCAATATGGTTCCTGACGCTGGCAAATCTGCGCGGAGCGAAGGAGAGCGGAATGCTTTTTGCTGTCCCCACCTACTTTTTCGTCATCACCATGCTGGGGACGGTAGGAGTGGGGGTTTTCGGTCCGTTGTTCGGCTACCACCCTCGTCCGTATCAGCCGACCACGCAGGAGACGGCTCAGCAGGTGATGCACGCTGTGTCGCTGGGATTAATCCTGCGAGCCTTTGCTTCTGGTTGTGCAGCGATGACCGGTATCGAGGCGGTAGCGAACGGCGTGCAAGCGTTCCGTCCCCCGGAAAGCAAAAACGCCGCACAAACACTGGTTGCTATGGGCGCTATTCTGAGCACCATCTTCCTCGGTATCTCCTACATCGCCCAGAAGTATCACATCGTGTACTATGGGCATGGAGAAGGCGATGTAAGTGCGGAATCGGTCATCTCGATGGTGGCACGGGTGGTTTTCCATGATGAGCCTCTCTTGCGCGGAATCATCCTGTTTGCCACCGCTACCATCCTGTTGCTCGCTGCAAACACCGCCTATGCCGATTTCCCGCGCCTGAGCTCTATCCTCGCAAGGCACGGTTACATGCCTCGCCAGCTGGCGAACCTCGGCGACCGTCTGGTGTTCTCCAACGGCATCATCCTGCTGGCAGTCTTCGTCTCCCTGCTCGTGGTAGCATTTGGAGGCAGTGTGGACCGCCTGATCCCGCTGTATGCGGTCGGCGTATTCACGGCGTTTACGCTCTCACAGGCGGGCATGGTCAGGCACTGGCTGCAGCAGAAAGGTACTGGCTGGCAGTGGAAAGTACTGGTCAACGGCATCGGCGCGGTGGCGACAGGCATTGTGTTGCTGGTCATCATCGTGGAGAAGGGCCCCCAGGGCGCGTGGGTGGTGCTGGTGGTCATTCCTATCCTGATGTGGATTTTCACCCAAATCAACCGGCACTACCAGAAGGTGCGCGCCCGCCTGACCCTCATCGGCTACGAGCCACAACCCCTGCCCCCGCATACGGTGCTGGTGCTGGTACCCGACGTGCATCGCGGGGTCATCCCCGCGCTGGAATACGCTCGCGAAATCTCCAAAGACCATCGGGCGGTGCATATCGAGATAAACCCTGCGGATACCCAGCGCCTGAAGGAACGCTGGGAGCAATGGGGCGGAGACATGCCACTGGTGATTATCGAATCGCCCTATCGTTCTCTCATTGGGCCGCTGGTGGAGTACGTGCGGCAGGTGCGCCAGGACCACCCACGCCACCTGATTACGGTGGTGCTGCCCGAGTTCGTGGTAACGAAGTGGTGGGAGCGCGTTTTGCATAACAACTCGGCGTTTTTGATTAAGCTCGCGCTGGGCAACGTGCGCGATGTGGTGATTACCAACGTGCGATACTATCTGGACTGAGATGGACACACCTTCGGCATCCCTGTGGCGCAAACTGGCTACCTCCTACCGTCAGGTACTGGCTCCGCTGTCGTTCCTGGTGTTGCTGGGGCTGTTCCTCAGCACACAGACGCCCGCCTTCCTCACCTACGACAACCTGCGCACAGTTGCCATACAGACGGTAGCGGTGGCGATACTGGCGATTGGCGAGACGGTGGTTATCATCTCGGGCGGGATTGACCTGTCGGTGGGGGCGGTGCTCGCGCTCAGCGGGGTCACCTCGGTGTATGCGATGAAGCACGGCGCGTTGGCATGGCAGGGTGTGCTGATTGGGCTCGCGACGGGCGCGATATGCGGGCTGTTTAACGGGCTGGTCACCACGCGCCTGCGGATGCCCGCCTTCGTGGTCACGCTGGGGATGCTGGGCATGGCAAGCGGGGCAGCGTTGTTGATTAGCGGAGGTGTGTCGCTGACAGGCATCGCGCCCGGCTTCGAGCGTCT
>JAPWUZ010000082.1 GCA_028275265.1 Armatimonadota bacterium
GGCAGATATTGCAGGGCATCGACGCCTGGGTGCAGCAGCACAATGTAGTGTTCCAGCCGTTCAAACGCCACACGGTTTTGCAGGCGCAACAGGTCGTCCTCGACACGCTGACGCAGGGCATCGGGAGCGCGCTCGTTGCCTTCCTGAATCAGGTCTTGCAGCGTCTCGTCCAAAAGGTGCTGCAGTCTGCTTACAGCACCTTCCACATCCGCCGCGCTCCAGAGTACCTCACGGGCAGGGGTAACTACGCACTCACTCAGGTGTCCCGACGCGCGCTGCGAATCGGGGTCGAAGGGTTGCAGGCGGTCAATCTCATCCCCGAAGAATTCTAACCGTACCGGTTCATCGGCATGGACAGGGAAGATGTCCAGAATGCCACCGCGTCGGCTGAACTGTCCGCGCTGCGCGACCATCTCTTCTCGCTCGTAGCCCAGCTCCACCAGCCGGCGCACCAGCCAGTCCATGTCGACCACATCGCCTTTGCGCAGGGTGAAAGTCGCTTCGCGCAGGGCGTCGGGGGGCAGAGTGGGTTCCAGCAGGCTCTGTGCGGTGGCAATTAGCACTCGCGCCTGACCAGTAGCCACCTTCCACAGCGACTCGATGCGACTGCCAATCAGGTGAAGGTCGGGTGGCGTGTCCTCAAACAGCTCGCCGAGCATGGAGGGCAACACTACTACTTGCGATTCGGGTACCCCCATCGCCGCAAGGTCCGCTGCGAGCGTCTGCGCTCTCTGCTCATCGGCGACAAGCACACACCAGAGCGCATTTTGTTCGTCCATCGAAGCGGCGATGAGCAGCGGGAGAAGGTTGCCTGATACGTCGGTAAACTCGGTGCGATGCGATTGGGGCGAGAGCAGATGAGCGAAAGCACGCACGCCGGGTAGCGCGCGGATGGATGACCGCACCTCTTGCAGGCGAGCAACGTCCATAAGTGCCGCATCCATTATACCCTATTCAGGGATGTCGTGACGGGTGTAAGGCGGTTGTGCTATACTTTCTGTGGAGGTGGTAAAGATGGCACTGCCGCAGGTACTGGAACAGCAACAGGAAACGAAGCGGCTGCGCTGGGAGGAATACGTGCAGATGCCTCCCGCTGGTGAGCGCGCGGAGATAGAGGACGGGGAGGTGATACCTTTGGCGGGAGCTTCGTGGCGACATCAATCTGTACTGGGGGCTTTGTACCGGCTTTTAACGAGTGACCCATGGGTGCAACAAATTGGCAAAGTCATGCTGGCACCATTTGACGTTGTGGTGAGTCGCGAGCCTCTGCGTGTGCGTCAGCCCGACCTGTTCTATGTCCGTTCCGAGACAATCGGCGAGTTGAGGGAGCTAGAACTCTTGACCCGCCTGGAGATTGCTCCAGAAATAGTCATCGAGGTGGTTTCGCCGCACGATACGGTGGAGCAGCTAAATGCGAAGTTGCGCGATTACCATACGCTGGGCGTGCCGGAGGTGTGGCTGGTGGATTTGACACCCAACCACGTCTTTGTACTCACGCGTGAAGAGGAGGACTGGCACTGGCATCAGCCCGTGTCGGGCGAAGAGGTCATCCCCTCCCAGCAGCTGCCGCAGGTGCAAATTACCGCAAAAGCGGTTTTTAACGGATAGCCCCTTTTGCAGTCGTCTCTCACGGTTGTGCTATACTCTTGGTGGAGGTGGTGAAGATGGCACTGCCGCAGGTATTGGAGCAGCAACGGGAAACGAAGCGGTTGCAGTGGGAGGATTACGTGCAGATGCCTCCCAAGGGCGAACACGCCGAGATTGTGGACGGAGAGGTGGTACCGTTGGCAGGAGCTTCCGCAAAACATCAGCAAGTAGTTGTTCGTCTGTGCGCGTTGCTGTACGCCGATGAAGCCTTGCGTCGGCAAGGTGCCATCCTGACCGCACCCTTTGATGTTGTCATACGACGGGAGCCGCTGCGCGTGCGACAGCCCGATGTGTTGTATGTACGCTACGAGAAACTGGGTGGTGTGCAGACACTGGATACACTGGCGCGCTTAGAAGTTGCCCCCGATGTGGTGGTCGAAGTACTCTCTCCAAACGATACGCTGGAGCATCTGCACGCGAAGCTGGAAGACTACCACGCTTTGGGCGTACCAGAGGTGTGGCTGGTGGATTTGACGCCCAACCACGTCTTTGTGCTAACGCGCGAAGAAGAGGACTGGCACTGGCAGCAGCCCGCGTCGGGCGAAGAACGCATTCCCTCTCAGCAGCTACCGCAGCTGCAAATCACTGCCAGAGCCGTGTTTGAGGGGTAGGCGCTACAGCTGAACCACCATCTTGCGAGCATCGCCTTCTGGCAGCAGAACGAGCCCTTCGCGCTCTGCCCTCGCCTGCGCTCCTTCTACTGATCGCACAGCAGGGATATTGCGCAGCAACACTCGCCAGCGACGGGTGTCACCCTCGGCACGGAACGTTACCTGATTGCCTGTGCGCGTGGTATGCAGCACGAGAGCGGTCCTTCCCGTCGCGGTCGGCACAACGGTTTGAACAGTCGCGCCATCGTCCAGTTCAAACACATGGAAAGTAACGCCGTCCACATAGTCGTAATCGGGGCGATTGTCTATCGAACCTGCTGGCAGCACGGAGTTCGGTCGCACCAGGAGCGGCAGGCTGAAGAAGTCGTGTTGCTCGCGCACCCAGCGTCCGCCTTCCACCACCCGTCCGCTGAGCAGATTCGTCCATCGTCCGGCGGGTAAATAGTAATCCACCCACCCATCCGGCGAGAAGACAGGCGCAACCAGCAAACTCGGGCCCAGCATATACTGCCTGTCCAGCGTGTCGCAGCCGGGATCGGTGGGGAACTCCACAAACATAGCACGCATCATAGGAACACCCGTCTCATGCGCCTCGCGAGCACACTGGAACAGGTAGGGCATCAGGCGACACTTCAGCCGCGTAAAGAAGCGCAGCACGTCTACGGCTTCCTCGTCGAACAGCCAGGGCACGCGGTAGGAGCTGCTGCCGTGCAGCCGGCTATGGGAGGAGAGCAATCCGAAGGCGCACCAGCGTTTGTACAGGTCGGCGGGAGCGGTGTCCACGAAGCCACCGATGTCGTGACTCCAGAAGCCAAACCCGCACAGGCTCAACGAAAGCCCGCCGCGAAGGCTCTCTGCCATCGACTCATAGGTAGCAGTACAGTCCCCGCCCCAATGGACGGGAAACTTCTGCCCGCCTGCCGTCGCCGACCGCGCGAAAAGCACCGCCTCACCTTCGCCACGTACTTCGGTCAACAGTTCGTACACCGTCCTGTTATACAGGTAAGAGTAGAAGTTGTGCATTCTCACCGGGTCGGAGCCGTCGTGGTATACCACATCGGTGGGAATACGCTCACCGAAGTCAGTCTTGAAGCAGTCCACGCCCATTTCCAGCAATCGACGCAGTTTGTCCTTGAACCACTGACGTGTCTCGGGGTTGGTGAAGTCCACAATCCCCATGCCAGCCTGCCAGAGGTCAGTCTGCCACACGCTGCCGTCGGGGCGTTTGAGGAGGTATCCGCGCTCCATGCCCTCCTCAAACAGATGCGAACGTTGGGCGATATAGGGGTTCATCCACACGCAGATGTGCAAACCGCGCTCCTTCAGGCGGCGTAGCATCCCCGCCGGGTCGGGGAAGACCCGTTTGTCCCATACGAAATCGCACCAGTGAAACTCACGCATCCAGAAGCAGTCGAAGTGGAACACGCTCAACGGGATGTCGCGTTCCGCCATTCCCTGAATGAACGAAGTGACCGTCTGCTCATCGTAGTCGGTGGTGAAGGAGGTGCTGAGCCACAGCCCAAACGACCACGCCGGGGGCAAAGCGGGGCGCCCTGTCAAAGCGGTATATCGTGAGATAACGTCCTTCGGTGTCGGTCCGTAGATAAGGTAATACTCCAGATACTCGCCGGGCACGCTGAACTGCACGCGCTCCACGTTTTCGGACGCAACCTCAAAGGAGACTTTCTCCGGGTGTGCCACGAACACGCCATAGCCCCGATTGGTGAGATAGAAGGGGATATTCTTGTAGGCGATTTCGGTGGCGGTGCCGCCGTCCTCGTTCCACATCTCCACGACCTGCCCGTTCTTAACGAAAGGAGTAAAACGCTCACCCAGTCCGTAAACGCACTCGCCCACGCCCAGCCCCAGCTGTGCCACCATAAACCGCCCGTCGGGGGTATCCATATAGGCGATGCTCTTCGCGCCTGAAGTGGTAATCCGTTTCTCGCCGTCGCGGAAGTCTAGTAGCCACTCGCCCTCTGTATGCACGCGCGCGGTCAGTTGACCGGTGGTCAGAGTCACGAATCCCGCACCCTCTTCTATCCGCACCGCAGGAAGCGGCAATTCTTGCAGTTCGAAATGCGGAGGGCGCACCGGCGTGCCTTCGTGATGCCAGATTTGCACACGTATCACGTTCTCGGTTGGCGAGGAGAGCTTGACTGTCAGCAGCGGTGTGTCGAGCGTTGCCACCCGAGTGGTCACCCACTTATCGGGCGCGTACAGAGTCAGTGACCTGTCGTCGTGTTCGAAGTCATGAACATGCACCGCGTAGTGGGGCGTGACGCCCTCACGCATGAGCCAGACGCCTCTGGAAAACTTCATCGCAGCACCTCCAGCCCAAAGATTACGCCTTTCAGGCGGGCAATCCTGCGGGGAAGTGTGCGTCCGCGACTTTCAATCGCGGGCACTGATGGGGCGGTTTATCAGACTGCTCCGGCTCTTCGCTTGGATTTTTGGTATAGAACGGTTATAATTCGATATGCTAAACAATCTCTTGCGTTCAGGAGGAACGTCGATGTCCTTTCCGTTGCCGAGCGAAAGCGATGTGCAGTTTTACCGGGAAAACGGATACTGGATTGCCCCCAAGATTCTCTCCGACGAGGAGCTGGACCTGTTGCGCGAGCATCACGCGAAGGTCATTGCAGGTGAGTACCACACCCAGCGTCCCCCGTGGAGCCGCAACATCGAGCCCGGACAGCCCCTGGACCGAATCGTCAAAATCGACAACAGCTACTGGAGCGACTCGGTCATTGCGAAGGCAGTACTGCATCCCCTCATCGGTGAGATGGCGGCTCGGCTAACCGGCGCAAAGGGCATTCGTCTCTGGCACGACCAGCTGCTGTACAAACCGCCAGACACGGGCGCACGCGGCAACGTGGGTTGGCATCAGGACTATGGCTACTGGCAGTGTGCGGAGCCTGCCGAACTGCTCACCGCGTGGCTTGCGCTGGACGATGTCACCGAAGAGAACGGCTGTATGCAGGTGGTACCTGGCAGCCACAAATGGGGACTTATCCCCGAAGGCAACTTTTTCGAGCAAGATTTGGAAAAGCTGCAACAGCGCATCGAGCAGGTCACCGGGCAAACCTGGCGCACGGTGAAATGCGAGATGCCTGCTGGTGCGCTGAGCTTCCATCATTGCCTGACCATTCACGGTAGCGGCCCCAACCGGAGTCAGCGTCCGCGCCGCTCGTGGGCAATCCACCTGATGCCTGACGGCACGCGCTATCGTGCCGGAACCCCCAGTGATGGACATATGAACGTGTATCTGCTGGGTGGCAAGCATGGTGACCCCTTCGCTGGTGCATATTTCCCGCTGCTCTACCGTGAAGGGGAACACGGCAACGTGTGGGAGACCGTCTCGTAAAAAAAGACCTCCCGCACAAGCGGGAGGTCATGAGGGGCTAAGGAGTGGCTGTTTTAGTCGACGACCTGGGGTTCGCGCACGGGTACCCTCCCCTTTGGGTAGACGCCCCTCCGGAATATCGTGCGCGCGATCCAGTTGCCCATGTCATCGAACACCGTGTAAACGCAGGGGATGACCACAAGGGTCAACAGCGTGGATAACAGCAATCCCCCGATGACGGCGATGCCAAGCGGCGCGCGGAACTCTGAACCGCGCCCAATCGCCAGCGCGGTGGGCAACATGCCGAACACCATGGCAAAGGTCGTCATCAGGATGGGGCGCAATCGGGTAGGACCGGCTTCCAGTAAGGCTTGCAGTCGCGGCAAACCGCGGCTGCGCAGGGTGTTGGTGTAGTCCACCAGCAGGATGGCGTTCTTGGTGACCAGCCCCATCAGCATGATGATGCCGATCATGGATACGATGTTCAGCGAGTTGCCGGTGATAATCAGCGCGAGCAACGCGCCGATCATCGCCTGCGGCAGGCTCAGCATGATGGTCAGCGGCATCAGTAACGACTCGAACAGCGCCGCCATCAGCATGTACACCAGCACGATTGCCAGCAGCAGCGCCTGTCCTAAGTAGGCACCTTCTTCCTGCTGGAACTGTATCTCGCCGGACCACTTCAGCTGCACGCCGGGCGGGGGCAGGTTGGCTTTCGCCAGCGCCTCGTCGATGACCAGCTGCATGTTGCCGGGGGCATAGCCCGGCTTGAGATACGCCGAGAAGGTCACCAGACGCTGCCGGTTCTTGCGGTCGATCTTGGTGGGTCCAGAGGTCATCTCCACCGCCGCCACATCCGACAGACGCACGGGACGCCCGTTGAAGTAGCCGATGACCAGACTGCTGACGGTGTCGATGTTCTGGCGTTGCTCCTTTAGCAACTGTACGCGGATGTCGTACTCTTTACCTGCCTCGCGGTACTTGGTATCGGTATTGCCTTCGATGTAGGTGCGCAGGGCAGAGGCGACCTGCGCTACACTCATACCGACCGATGCCGCTTTTTCGGGGTCTACGCGCACCTGCAGCTCGGGCTTACCCAGCTTCCAGGAAATGTCGGGGTCTACGATGCCCTCGATGGGCGACACCACCGCCATTACTCGCTCGGCAGTACGCACCAGCAGCTCGGTGTCCTGCCCGGTCAGCTCGATCTGTATCGGTGCCCCTGCCCCGCCGCGAAAACCCGATAGCGCGTTCACCTTGATCTTCGCGCCGGGGATAGTGCCGATTTGCCGGCGGATTTCGTCGGCGATTTCGGAGCTTGGGCGGGTGCGCAGATAGTGCTGCTTCACCCAGGGCATCCAGCCTATCAGTCTATCGCCCAGAGACTGCTTTTCGGCACACGTTACTTGCAGCTCCCCGTACTGCGCCCCGCGTCCACCCGTACCGAGAAAGCCCGCGGTGGTATTGCCGATGCTGGTGAAGACGCTTTTCACGTCACGTCGAATGGAGGGGGTACTGTAAATTGCCTCCTCGATGCGCGTGAGCACGCGGTCGGTGGCGGCGAGTGAAGTGCCTGCGGGCATCTCCACCGAAATCTGGATGACGCCCTGGTCCTGGTCGGGGGCGAAGCGGAAGGGAAGCAGTGGTCGCCCCACCGCGCTACCCAGCAAGCCCGACAGGAAAAACGCACCTGCCATGATAAAGGTGCCCCATCCCGCCACAAAAAGCGGTTTGCGGTTGCTGCGCCATACCAGCGCGAGCAGCCAGAACAGAAAACCAAATATCGCCGTGAAGCCCGCAAAGGAGGCGGCGGGCAGGATAAACTTCTTGCCCACCAGTGAGCCCGCAATCACCAGCAGGATGCCGATGAGCAAGCCGTTGCCGATGCCGATGACCAGCCAGCGGCGGTGTAATGCCCTCTCCAGAATGCCGCGATAGATTCTGTCCAGTGCATGGTAGAAGCGGTCAAACACCGCGAACACCCCGCGTTTTGCTTCCACCTCCTCGCCCATGCGGAACCAGCGCGACGCCAGCATCGGCGTCAGTGTGAACGACACCAGCAGCGAGAAGAGGGTGGCGGTGGCGACAGTGATACCGAACGCCCGGAAGAACTGCCCCACGATGCCCCCCATGAAGGCAATAGGCACGAACACCACCACGTCCACCAGAGTGATGGTAATCGCCGCCAGACCGATTTCGGAACGCCCGTTCAACGCGGCTTCGGCCGGCTCCTCGCCGTGTGTGAGATGACGGAAAATGTTCTCCAGCACCACGATGGAGTCGTCCACCAGAATGCCCACCGCCAGCGACAGCGCCAGCATGGTCATGGTGTTCAGGGTAAATCCAAAACCGTACATCACCAGAAACGTGCTGACGATGGAGGTGGGTATCGCCAGTGAGACGATGAACGTGCCGCGGATGTTGTGCAGGAACAGGTAGACGATGGATACCGCGAGGAATATCGCCAGGAACAACGCCACGCGCAGGTCGGTCAGGCTCTCCAGCACGAACTTGGACTGGTCCTGCGTGAGCACGAATTCGATATCGCTGGGAAGCTCTTGTTTCAGACGCTCGATCTCTTTCTTGACCCCTTCGCATACCTCCACCGTGTTGGCATCGGCGGCTTTGGTGATAATGACGGCGACGGTGTTGCGCTGATTGACACGTGCGCCCTCGGTGCGCTCTGCCACATCATCTTTCACCTGGGCTATGTCGGAAAGGTGTATCACGTTCGGGGCGCCCATAGGGTTCATGCGGTTGGTGACGGGAATGCGCACGTTGCGTATCTGGTCCAGGTTTTCGAACTCGCCCACCACGCGGATGGCGTACTCCCGCCGCTGCTCTTCGATGCGACCGCTGGGGACGTTGAGATTCGCCACCTGCAATGCCTGCACCACCTGCATGATGTTCAGCCCATAGGCGTCCAGGCGTCCCTGGTCCACCTCCACGCGGATTTCGCGCCTGTCCCCACCCACCACGGTAACGGAAGCAACGCCCGGCACCCGCGCCAGCCGGTTGCTGACGATCTCCTCTGCAATGTAGCGCAGCTGTTTGCTGGGGCGGTCGCTGGACATGCCGTAGTAGAGCACCGGGAAGGCGTTGATGTCCAGTTTGGATATAGACGGCGACAGCGCTTCGCGCGGCAAGGAGGCGCGGATGGCATCCACCTTCTCCCGCACGTCGGCAGCTGCCCGGCTGGAATCGATGCCTAGGTTGAACTCAATGGCGACCAGCGAGATGCCTTCTTGAGAGACCGAGGTGACGTTCTTGACGCCATTGATACCGTTCACCGCGTCCTCAATCGGTTTGGAGATGAGCGTCTCCACCTCGCGCGGACCTGCACCCGGATATACCGTCACCACCGTGACGAACGGAAAGTTCACGTTCGGGTTCAGCTCCACGCGCATCTTGCTCGCCGCCGTCCAGCCGAGCACCGCCAGCGCGGAGAAAACCATCAGGATGAAAACCGGACGCCGTATTGCGATACTGGTTAACCACATACTCGCTTCTCCTCCTGCCAGGGTCTAAGAGCCACCAGACGTAGCGGCTTCCGCTGTCTGCAGCTGCTCGACGCGCACCTTATCGCCGTCACGCAGGTTTTCCTGTCCCTGCACCACCACCTGCGCCCCGACGGGCACACCGCGTACCTCGGCGTTCGTGCCGTTGATATAGCCGGTCTGCACTGCTATCCGTCGCGCAACGCCCTCCTTCACCACGAACACCACTCGCTTGCCGTCCTGAGTGAGCAGTGCGTCCTTCGGAATCAGCACGACGTTGCGGTGCACATCTACCAGTATCTCGCCACGCGCAAACATCTGCGGTTTGAGCAGACCGTCTTCATTGCGCATATCCACGCGCACGATGAAGTCGCGTGAGCCTTCGGAACCGACCGGGTAGATCCGGCTCACCACGCCGCGGAACGTCTTGCCCGGATAGGCATCCACTGTGACGGTAACTGGCTGTC